>CALIWM010000154.1:0-4888 GCA_938046645.1 uncultured Gemella sp.
AGCGGGTGTATTAGCAGTATCTGTACCATTTGCAGCATATGGTGGTTTAGTTAAAGCTGACGAGCCTAACAAAGCTTCAGAAGATGCTTGGGCAGATGCTTGGGAAAAAGCAGCTAAAGATGCTGGAAAACCAGCTGCTCCAAAAATTGATGAAGATTACGTTAAGAAAAACATCGATACTCCAACAGGTAAAGAAGAAAAAGCTCGTGAGGATGCTTATCAAGATAAAGCTGAAAAAGAATATAATCGCTTATTAAAAGAGCAAGAAGGTAAAAAACCAGCTGCTCCTCAGAAAGATACAAAAAAACCAGATACTAAAAAACCTGTAGCTAAAAAAGTATTACCAAAAACTTCAACAGTACGCTAATTAAAGTTTTTAAAGAAGAACGTGTTCATGTTCTTCTTTTTTTGTATTTTTTTTCGCTCCCAATCTCATCCACAGCATTTTGCAACACTTGAATCGTCTTGGCGTTATAGCTGACTTTATTGACAAAATCAGGCAGGCGTTTTTCCAACAAATCATCCAGCGCTTCATTCGGAACTAATAAAGCAGTTAAATCTCTGCCTACAATTTCTTGAGTTCTTTCACCAACCGTAGAGGTTACGTTTTCCATAAATTTCGACTTGAATCGCTCTGTTTTAAAACCGTAAAGTTCAGCCAGCATTGATACCATACGAACAAAAGAGGCTTCACTAGATACATATTTACCAAAATATTCAAAATTGCTCCAATCTGTCCCCAAAACTGAACTCCAAGCTGATGGAGTGAGTGCCCCTTCAAATAAAATAGAGTTCAATTTGTTGATTTTGCGATTTTTGAAATCACTGAAATTATCTTCCAATTCTTGCAAAATAACCCCAACTTCCATAATCGTTTTGGTCAAGTCATTGACAAATGATTTCCCTCTTTCAGTAGAATTAAACATTTTTAAATTATCCTGACTATACATTGTTTTTAAAACAACAGTAATATTCTCTCTAATTTTAGAAGCTAGTACAGGCAAATCCTCTTTCGCATCAAACTCAAAACTATTTCCAACTCTAATTAATTCTGCCTTTGATTTTTTAACAATATTGGTCATTTCTGAACGAAAATCATTATATAATTTCGTAATTGTTTTATCATCAGCATATTTCTCTTCTACAATTTTATCGAAATTATTCAGTTTTCCATTAATTCGCTTGCTCATATCATATGCAACAGCTTTGATTGCAATAGAGTTTGCTGTGTCATTTTTAAATTTCAGTTGACTAGTAGCAATGCTTTCCTCCTTAAAATTCTGCTTTTATTTTTTTCTACTTTAATTATAACAGTTTTCTCAATCAAAAAAAGCCAATACAGGATATTAGCTTATTTTTTTGCAATAAATAATAAAACAGGCTCACTTTCTAAAACATTGTATTTCAATAATGCAAATCTATCTGCCTCTGCATCTTCAACCAAGAAGCCTCCATAAAACTGAATATCTTTGTCTATTTCCTTTTGTATCTTGTGTTTAATTTTAACAATATCTCTATGCCCCAAATCCAGAAAAAATTTCTGTTTCCTAAATTGGCTTTCATTGAACTCTATCTGCATTTTATCATAAACACTTGTGCTTATTGGAATAAGTCCACCTTCTTCACCAATCGTTGTTGAAACTGGAATATAAGCCAACTGTTCTTCCTTATCAAATTTTTTTCCAACACAAATCAAGATTTCATAATATTGCTTAACGATTTCTATTATATTCATAAGGTTCTCCTTTCTTTTATACAATAATTATATTATATAAATTAAGGTTTGTCAATATTTAGAAAAGGACTTTCATGAATAAAAGAATCCATAAATGTGCTGGATAGAATAGATAAAATCCATATTTTATCGTTTTGGAAAACGTCCCTCTTTCTCCATTGTATCCATATATCAAAGGAGCTGTCAGTAACATACCAAAATAAGTAGAGACGTTGCTCGAAACTAATCCCAATTGTTTTTTAAAAATAATAATGAAACCAATGTACAAACACATAATAAAAACAGGTATTAGTGATTTCAAAAGTCTGTTATCTCGAACAAAATAAAATCCAGCAATCATTACGACTCCAAATAAATACCAATCTGATAATAAAGTCAGGAACGAAAATAATAGAATAATAGGAAACCTCAGAATAACCTCTTTGATATTATCCAACAAATAAATCAACATCAAACCCCAAAATAGAGTGAACATAATATTTGCAATCGGGAAAATCATATCTCCATTTTTAAATAGAAATTGAAAAGGTATAATAGATGCAAATCCAAACACTAAAAGCCTTGCCCCGTACCGTAATAGATTTCTTGTATAAAAATAGCCTTCAACAAGTAGCATAGCCATTATTGGGAACGTTATTTTTCCAATAAACTCTGTTATAAAAAATAGGGAAGGGGAAAATTCCCCCACCTTTAAAACTTGCCCCAAATGATTCAACGCCATAGCTATTACAGCTACAATTTTCAACTGATTAGCATTAATCCCCTGCGTAAATTTTATTCTCATTTATATATTCCTCTACAGATTGTGCTTTCTCTTTCGACTTTTCTTTTTCCCAATCTGACTCTAAATTCGGGTCTATCTTTCCTCCCTCTATTCTAGGAGAAGAAATAGGATTATGCTTTTCTTCAAGTTCCCCAGTTAAACTTTTAAAAGTATCTACTGGCTCGTATAGGGAGGTCGGAAAAAGGCTCTCGCCACTTCCTCTAACGGTATTTGGTTTTTCCCAACCTGAAACATCTAACCCATTATTAAAATATTTAGTCAAGTCAAGATAAAGCTTTGTTTTAGCTTTATCTTCTTTATCAATCCAATTTCCTTGTTTATTGGGAGAGTCATATCCTGTCCAAATAGCTATTGCATAGTTCTTAGTTGTTCCACCAATCCAAGTATCACTAGCAACCCATTCGGGTCTAACAACTCCATCACTATCATCATATCCAACTGTTCCCGTTTTACTAGCATACCCTACATACTCTGGGATATCAGCCTCTGGTGCTGAACCCCCTTCCTTCGTCACCCCTTGCATCATAGCCAAGAGGATATAAGCGGTACTGTCGTGCATAGCTTGAGTCTTTGGATAATTGAATTCAATTTTTCCTGACTTTGTGATTATGAAATTAATATGACTGGCTTTTTGATATTGACCCAAATTAGCTAATGTGGACATCCCATTAGCAATTTGCTGAGTTGAAACATCAAGACCTAGCGCATCTGAACCTCCGTAACTTTCTTTTACGTCCATTCCTAGATTTTTCATCATGACTTTGGCTCTATCACTTCCGACCACATCATCCAATTCTCTAATAGCTGGAGTATTTAGTGATAGCCGTAATGCTTTTGACATTGAAACCATGCCATACTGATAACCACCATAATTCCCTGCTACAAAATTCGTTCCTTTGTATTTGTAATTACTGCTATCCAACACCGTCCCACTACCATGACCCATATATTCAATAGCTGGAGCATAACTGAGGAAAGGCTTGATAATAGAACCACTAGAACGAGTCGCTTGTGTAGCTCTATTAAGCCCAAGAGCCTCTTTCTGTTTTCTTCCTCCAAATTGTGCTACCACCTTGCCACTCTTTACGTCTATAATTGTACTAGCAGATTGTTGCAAATCAACTCTTCCAATACTAGCATCTTCAGATTGATAAGCACTATCATTCTCCATGATTTTCTTTACTTCTGAATCTTTATCAGAATCTAAAGTAGTGTGGATTTCCATAGACTGTTTATAAGGGTTGTAACCTTGTTCATTTAATTCTTCTAGGGTAGCCGTCACGAAACCGTTATGATTAATCATAGAATTAATCAGTTCATTATTTTGCCAATACCTTTCTTTCAACCCTTCTGTGACAGGAACAGATAAAATATCTTTAACTTGCTTCTTAGTTAAATGCCCTCTATCATAAGCACTCTGTATGACATCCTTCCGCCGTTTTTCGACCTTTTTCGGATTATCATATAGATTATACTCTGATGGCGCTTGTCCTAACCCTGCTATAATAGCCAACTTCGACAAACCTTTTGGACTTTTATCCTTTGCAATTTCTTTTAACGACTGACCATAATAGGTATGAGCCACCGTCCCAGCTCCTATGCTATTTTCCCCCAATTCAATTTTGTTCACATACAATTCGAGTATCTTGTTCTTGCCATAGGTTTTATCTAACCGATAGGCGGTCTCCATTTCTTGTATCTTTCTTTTTATTGTTCTGTCATTCAATCCATCTGTAGAAAGTTTTATCAATTGTTGCTCAATAGTTGAGCCTCCTCTTAAAGGAACATATTTACCTAGCTTTCTTAAAGTCCAAGATTTAAAAGCACTTAGTAAGGCTTTAACATTAAATCCATACTCTTCTTGATAAAACTCTGCATCTTCAGTATCCAATAAAAAAGTTGCATATTCTTTAGGAATATCTTTATACTCTACATACCGCTGGGAATAAACATTATTTCTCCAAACTTCTTTCCCATGATTATCATACATCACACTTGTAACGGTTGGAGTAGTCAACATTTTTGTTGTTAAGTTTATCGGTTCTTTAGTAGCATCTCTAACATAAGCTAAACCAAAAATAGTCGCAGAGCTAACCACGACTATCCCTAATTTAGTTAGACCTACAAGATAAGGATGCCTATGCCTGAATTTTACAGGGTTTCCTTGCTTAGTTTCTAACTTCATTCTTTTTCCTCTCTAAATCAAATAACTTTCATTCATATAGAGCGCTCAAAAGGGGAGGTCATCATCAGAAATATCCATAGGACTTGGTGGAAAACCACCACCAAATGCGTCACTGTAATTTGAGCCAAAATCTGGTGCTGAATTATTGTTTTCTTGGGATAATTGATTACCTCGTCGTCTACTG
>CALIWM010000155.1:0-4888 GCA_938046645.1 uncultured Gemella sp.
TAGGGAAAATATCATCCATTAAATTTTTTCCTACTTTAGTTAACTTAATATAAGTTACTCTTTTATCCTTTTGGCTAATCTTTCTATTAACATATCCTTTTTTTTCAAGGTTATCGACAACGTATGTTGCACTTCCACTAGCAAGTAATATTCTATCACGTATTTCTTGAATACTCTTCTCACCTTTACTATATAGAAATTCCATAACAGAAAATTCAGTCGCATTTATTGGATAATTCTTTAAAGTTTTCTTTAGATCTCCTATTAATAAATTACTTGCTCTCATAATTCCAATAATAGCTTTAAACTCATTATTCATAAGGATTCTCCTACTTTTATTATACACTTATTCATCTCATAATTATCTCGAATATGAGATAATTATACTTTATATACCTTATATTGTCAAAAAAATAAAACTAAAGACATCTAGAGATAAATCTCTAAATGCCTTTAGTTTTATTCTGCAAATTGACTTTGATATAATTCTGAATAGAAACCTTTTTGTTCTAATAGTTCATCATGGTTACCTTGTTCAATAATATCTCCATCTTTTAATACTAATATTTTATCTGCATTTCTAATTGTTGATAAACGGTGTGCAATAACAAATGTAGTACGCCCCTCCATAAGTTTATTCATAGCTTTTTGGATTAATACCTCTGTACGTGTATCTACACTTGAAGTTGCCTCATCAAGAATTAGTATCGGTTTATCAGCAAGAATCGCACGAGCTATTGTTAATAATTGCTTTTGTCCTTGAGAAATATTTGAAGCATCTTCATTTAATTCCATATTATAACCACCTGGTAAAGTTTTAATAAAGTGATGAATGTGAGCTGCTTTAGCCGCTTCTATTACTTCTTCATCTGTAGCATCTAAACGACCATAACGAAGATTTTCCATTATCGTTCCTTTAAATAACCATGTATCTTGTAGTACCATTGTGAAGTAAGAACGTAATTCAGATCTATCAAGTTTAGAAATATCTTTTCCATCAATATAGATATTTCCTCCATTAATATCATAGAATCTCATAAGAAGTTTAATCATCGTTGTTTTACCTGCACCTGTTGGACCAACGATAGCAACCATCTCTCCTTTTTTAACATCACTAGTAAAGTTCTTAATAATTATTTGATCTTCTACATATCCAAATTTTACTTTATCGAATACTACATTACCTTCTTTATTAGTAACCGTTTCAAGAACTTCTGCATTTTCTTCATCTTTAGCATCTAAGAACTCAAATACTCTTTCACCAGCAGCTGCCATTTTTTGAATTTCTGACATAGACTGAGCTATTTGACCTATTGGTTGAGTAAAGTTTCTTATATATTGAATAAATGCTTGAATATCCCCTACTCCAATCGTTCCTTTAGAAACTAATAATCCACCTGAGAATACAATACCAACATATCCAAGGTTACCAACAAAGTTAATCACTGGGAACATTAGTCCTGAGAAGAAGTTCGCTTTCCATGATGATGTATATAATTGGTTATTTTTATCATTGAATTCTTTAATACTTTTTTCTTTGTAGTTAAATGCTGCAATAATATTTTGACCTGAAAAACTCTCTTCAACCTGTCCATTTACATCAGAAAGCATATCTTGTTGACTTTTGAAATATTTTTGACTCCATTTTGTTATAACACCTAGTAGTATTCCTGAAACAGGAATTAAAGCTAAAGCAATCAATGTCATTAGAGGACTTATTGTAAACATCATTACCAATACCCCTAATACCGTTGCAGTATTGGAAATTATCTGAGTAAAACTTTGGTTTAGTGATTGTCCTAATGTATCTACGTCATTAGTTACACGAGATAATGTCTCTCCTACTGTACGTTGTTCAAAATATCCCATTGGTAAAGTATTTATTTTCTTACTTATTTCTTTACGAATATCATATGTCATTTGTTGAGAAATATTACTCATCAACCATCCTTGAATAAACATAAATAGTGATGACAGTATGTATAAACCTAATACTGTTAGTAAAATTCCCGCTATTTTTTCAAAATTTATACTACCTTCATTGCTAATTTTAGCTACTAAACCTTCAAATAACTCAGTTGTTGCTTGTCCCATAATCTTAGGACCCACAATACCGAATACTGTACTTGCTAATGCAAAGAATACTATCAAAATACTTGAAACTTTATACTGTGTAAACATCAATTTGATAATTCTTTTTAGCGTTCCAGAGAAATTATTAGCTTTTTCTATTTTTTGATCTTTAGCCATGATGTTTACCTCCTTTTTGTAATTCTTCTTCACTAAGTTGGCTTTCTGCAATTTCTAAATATGTTGGACAAGTTTCTAGAAGTTCTTGGTGTTTTCCGATTCCAACTATTTTACCTTCATTCATTACGATAATCTTATCTGCATTTAAAATTGTTGCAATACGTTGTGCCACTATGATAGTAGTCACTCCTGCCATTTCTTCTCTTAATGTTTTTCTTAGTTTAACATCTGTTTTGTAATCTAATGCTGAAAAACTGTCATCGAAAAGAAGTATCTTAGGATCTTTTGCTAGCGCACGTGCTATTGAAAGACGTTGTTTTTGTCCTCCTGATACGTTAGATCCCCCTTGTGAAATCTCACTATTAAATTTATCTTCTTTTTCATTAATAAATTCCATTGCTTGAGCAATTTCAGCAGCTTTTCTCATCTGTTCGTCAGTAATATTTTCATCAGCAAACTTAATATTTGATTCAATATTACCACTGAATAAAACTCCTTTTTGAGGAACAAATCCTAAAATGTCTCTTAATTTATTTAAACTAATATCTCGAATATTAACTCCATCAATTGAAATTTCACCTTCACTAGCATCGAAGTATCTTGGAATTAAGTGAAGCAACGTAGATTTACCACTTCCCGTACTTCCTATAATTGCAGTAGTTTTTCCAGCTTCCGCTTCAAAACTAATGTTACTAAGCACAGGACTATCAGCTCCATCAAATGTAAAGCTAACATTATCAAATTTTAATGTACCCTTCACATCTTGAAGCTTACTATCATCAATACTCTCACTATCCACAACAGTAACCTCTGTTTCCAGTACTTCATTAATACGACCAGCTGCAACTTCAGCACGAGGTAGTTGCATCATTAAGAATGTAAAGAATAGGAATGACATTACTATCTGCATTGTATAAGTTATAAACGCCATCATATCTCCAACTTGAATACTACCAGCATCAATATTTTTTCCTCCAACCCAGATTATTAATAGCGCAATACCATTCATTATTAAAATAATCATTGGCATAAGAGCTGATAAAGTTCTATTGATGAAAAGTTGTTCATTTTTTAAAACTGTATTTTCTTTATCGAATCTTTCTTCTTCATATTTTTCACGACCAAAAACTCGAATTACAGAAATACCAGTTAATGCTTCACGCGTTACCAAGTTTACTCTATCTATTAGCTTTTGCATAATTTTAAATTTCGGCATTACTAAGAATGAAATTATTCCTAATGTTAAACCTAAGATACCTACACCTAATGCAATTATCCAAGTCATTCCAGTATCAGTTTGAGTAACTTTATACACCCCGTAAACTGCCATCATCGGCGCATAGATTGCGATAAATAACATCATATTTAAAGCATTTTGAATTTGTTGAATATCGTTTGTACTTCTTGTAATTAATGAAGCTGTAGAAAATTTATCAATATCTTGTTTAGAAAATGATAGTACTTTGTTATAAAGTTTTTCGCGTAAGTTATAAGCTATTTTCGAAGAAATTCTACTAGCTATGAAGTTCGAAATAACACTTCCGATACCTGAAATAAATGTTACGATTATCATCATTATTCCAACTTCTTTTAGATAATTTTTTCTGATCTCATTAGTATCAATTCCTACATTATTTCTATACTCTTCTTTAACATAACGAACTCCAGCTTGTTTTGTTATCATATCAGCTGAACTTCCTAAGTCGCTAATTGTTTTATTCTTTTGCTCAATTAAACTATCTTTCTTAACTAGTCCTAGTTTAACACCTTCTGCTACCTTATCTAAATCTAAGTTTTCAGATTTTGCACCAGATACAACAGTCATAGCATTTTTAAATATATCATTTAGTTCACTACGTTCTTGATCACTAATACTATCAAGTTTGTACACATCACCATCTTTAGTATATTTAGCTGTGACTTTTTTAATTTCATCATCAGTCATAAACAATTGTAACTCTCTAAATGATTTTTCACTTATTTTTTCTGGTACAGCATCTTGGATACCACTTTGTTGAATACCTTTATCGACAATATTACTCGTATATGTTGGAAGTGCTAACTCTGCTACAACACGAACTCCTAATATCGCAACTAAAAATATCATTGGTACCAAGAAACCTTTTAAATATTTAATTAGTTTCATTGTTTTCCTCCTTATCTTTTAGTTCTTCTCTTAATACTAGATTTGTTTTTGTTAATAATATATTAAAAGCTTCCTTTTCTCTAGCATCGAATTTATCCCACATAGATTTAAACCAAGTTTCATAAGCTTTTCTATGTAATTCTATACATTCGACTCCTTTTTCAGATAAACTAAGATATTTTTTCCTTTTATCTTTTTCATCTGTACTTTGAACTACAAACCCTTTTTCTAGTAATTCACTTACAAGTGCTGTAACTCTAGGTTTTGTCACGTGTAGTTCTTCACCTAACTCCTGCATAGTAATTTTTCCTTTACAAGATAAAAATAACATTGCTTGAAATTCGGGTTTTCTATATGGTGTATCACTTTTCTTATGAAATCTTTTCATTATCAATCTAAATTCTTCCATCATATCCATTGCTACGTGATATGATATTTCATTTTCACTCATTTTCTACCTCCTTTAATTTTATAAATTAGTTCACAACATTA
>CALIWM010000156.1:0-4295 GCA_938046645.1 uncultured Gemella sp.
TTTGAAAATGAAGACATAGATACTATTTCTCTAAATGTCTACGAGGCAAATCAAAGAGCCAAGGACCTCTATCAAAAAGAAGGATTTGAAATCGTTCAAATGGTTGAAACACCTATACGAAAATACATCATGAAAAAGGGTAGATAGCAGTCACTTGAGTTAGAGTTCCAAGGATATCCGGGGATAAGACAGTTACCTTTCAAAGTTGGAAACAAAATTTCTATGATTTCTTAGATAGAGGAGATAAACATGTCGAGATGTAGAAAAATACGAATCTTGCTCGCTTCTGTACTTGCCTTAGTTGTTGGTATCAATCTTTATTTTCAGTATCAAAACCACCAAGAACGCTTCCAATTAAAGACCTCCTTTGAAGAAAAGGACAGTATAGCTGTCTTACAACATTTAATGGATTCAGGAAAATATGCGTCTGACATGCGAAAAGCAGGCTATATTGTTCCTCCCGACGGTGCTATCCGTTTGGATGGAGGAATTGACTCCATAGGGATAAAAGGAGACATCGATTTGAAAATGTTGAATCCTAGTAGGGATGAAGTCTCTGTTTTATTTGAAACAATGGTAAATGAGGAAAAAATAAATGTCTACTATATTTTAGACAATCAATTAACCCTAAAACGTAGCTACTATTCTCATATTAGTAATCAAAATAAAGAAAGTGTGAACACCTCTCCAGCCGAAGAAGAACGCCTGTTAAAGATTGTTCGAAAAGAGTTGAAAGCCTTTCTAGATAAGATGTATCAGACTTTGTATGGTTGAGCTTACTAGTAAGAAATGAACACGAGACTTTGTTGGGGATGTGAACGAGGATAAAAAAGGGGACAAAATGTTTACAGAATTGCTCTTTATTGTCTCTTTTGTCTTACTTTTACGTTTGTTTAAAAGTAGGCACTCACGAATGATTATAGGAGTCTTGTATAGTTTGCTGCTAGTTTGGTTTGTCTTTTCAGTTTTGAACTATGGCAAATACACTCTTCAACCAGGTCAATCCGTTAACTTAAGAGTAAATCCCAGAACACAAGATTTGGAATACTATTCAATCTTCATCTTGAAGAAAAAAGATTCTAGCAGAATTAAATTATCTGGCTCAGATGTTTGGAGTGAGAGAAATGGCGATGTCTATTATGGAGTAGAGGAACAAAAAATTATAAAAAGCCATGGTTTGGACGAGGTGGATGAAGAACTTCCAAACAAGCAAGCAGATATTTATTTAGTAAAAGATGGAGTTGTTGTGAGTTACCAAGGTGAAAAAGTCTTTGATGCCACCAATAACAAGCCCTACACGATAACCATTACCAATGTAGACAAGAAACCAGCCCAATTTGAGGCACAGGTGGTGGATAAATAAGCCAGTCTAGTAGTGTGTAAGCTTTTCAATTTTCTTTCTTTAAAAGGGAGATATTATTTTAAACAAGCAAAAAAGCCTTGATTGCAAGGCTTTTTTTAGTTGACCATTCCTTTTAACGAAGATTCGGAATCGTTTTTAGGATCCTATATACAAAAAGAGAACAGTAACTGTTCTCCCTCCGGCTAATATTGTTATTAGATGAATTAACGTTTAGCCTTATTTTTCGTCTTTGTGAAGCATGTTTTTAACACCTTCAATAGCGCCTTCGACAGCATCTTTAGCATCTTCGGCAACTTCTTTTACTTTAGAAACAACTTTTTCAGCTGTTCCTTCTTTTTCCATTTTTTCGTCGCCAATCATTTTGCCGACACCTTCTTTAATGGAACCTTTTGCTTGATTTAATTTTTCTTCTGTTGACATGATTCTGCCTCCTTTAAATTGATTGATTTAGACCTGATGAATTAGTGTACGCGAGCATTTTCCTTTGCTTCACCCTTAACGGCTTCAACACCTTCGCCTACTTTTTCTTGAACAGCAGCAACACCTGAACCGATACCAGATTTCACTTTTTCAAATTGTTCTGAAGCAAATTCTCCTGTTGAAGAAGCCACGTCAGTTACTCTGTCTTGGAGGCTTACTGAATCTGCTTCATGCTGTTCCTTCGTTTTGATATCAACAACATTCACATTGACTTCAACAACTTCTAGATCAGTCATTTTTGTAACTTGTGATACGACAATATCTTTGATTTCTTTGTACAAAGCTGGAACATTCTTTTGGTATTCAACAACAATGTTCAAGTCAACTGCAACTTGTTCTTTCCCAACTTCAACATTGACACCATGAGTGACATTATCTGTATTGATAATTTTTTCTGTTAGATTAGAGAAGAATCCTCCATCCACATCCAAAAGTCCAGGTACTTTTTCAAGTGAAAGACCAATGATTTTTTGGATGACTTTATCTTCATAAGTGAGTTCCCCTTTAACATCTTGAGAAACAACAGCAACATCTTTTTTTTCTACATTTTTATCTACGTTTGACATACGAGACTCCTTTATTTATTTAAATATTTTTCCTTAACATAGTATCCTGCAAATGCTCCTAGGGCTCCACAAATTAGTACAAATAGTGTTTTGAAAAAGCCAAAGGATAAGATAAAGCAAGCGAGAATGACACCTACTAAACCGGCAATAATTGGATACTGATATTTTTTAAACCATTCCATTTTTACTTCCTTACTTTACACGACTAACAGTCTTTTTGGTCGTTTTTCGAGGTTCAACTTCTTTTACTTTAACTTCAAGTTTTACCTCACGTTCAATACCAAAGAACTGCTTTAATCCATGAGTTATTTCATTCTGAATGACTAGACATCGATTTGAGATGTTGTCTGAAGGAAGAATTTTCCCTTCAACAGTAACGAAACATTTATTTTTGCGGCTATTTACATGGACTGTTGGTTCTTTGATCAACTGATGATCAATGACCAAACATCGAACAAAGCCTTCGATAGCTGAATTTTTTAGTTTTAATGTATCTTCTTGAGTTTCTAATTGAATCTCTAAATACTGTTTAGGATAGAAGAGTATTACTAGCATTGAAATTAACACTAAAACAGATAGGACAAGTGTCCCCCAAAAGACATATCTAGCAATCAGAAATTCAGCGTAGAAATCTCTCCAACTGAATAAGTGGATATCTAAATCACTGACCTGATGATAATCTATGAGAATAGGAAGGAAAATAGCCAAGATTAAAATACAGAAAATAAGTAACAATATTTTCTTTGATTTTGACATATTAAATCCTTTCAACTGAAAAGCTTTAAACCATAATTTTACCCGTCTATAGTATTCAAAATTATGGCTTATCACTTTAATTTCTTATTAGGTAATGCTTATTTTTTACCAAATAGAAATGAAACGACTGCAACAACAATCACAGCACCAACGATTGACGGAATAATAGCCATTCCAGCCAATGAAGGTCCCCAGCTTCCTAGAAGTGATTGCCCTACAGACGAACCGATAAGACCTGCAAAGATATTTGCAATCAATCCCATTGAACCACCTTTTTTAGTGATTGCACCTGCGATGAGACCAATAAGACCTCCTACAATAATGGACCACAACATAGTGTATCCTCCTTTTCTATTTCTAAATCAAAGAATCAATTTCTTTGATTACACTAATTATATAGTATTTCAACTTGGAAACATAATAGTTCGTCTTAAAAACCGTACTGTAAACATGTACTTTAGATACAAATAAATAAGAAAATCTTGATGCTACTGAGTTTCTAAGGGATTAGACTAGTCTTTTTATGACAAGCAAAAGTCGTTGTAAGAGGATAAATTCATTCCATGTGGTATAATTGCATGAAGATTGAAAGACAATCCTTTAGTTTATTACAAAGAAAGAAAAGCTATTCATGAGAGATTTATTATCGAAAAAAAGTCACAGACAATTAGAATTATTAGAATTACTTTTTGAAAACAAACGCTGGTTTCATATTTCGGAACTAGCAGAATTATTGCACTGTGCAGAACGTTCTGTAAAAGATGACTTGTCCCAGGTCAGGTCCTCCTTTCCTGACTTGATATTTCATTCCTCAACAAACGGCATCCGTATCATTAATACCGATGATAGTGATATTGAGATGGTCTATCATCATTTTTTTAAGCATTCAACCCACTTTTCAATTTTAGAATTTGTCTTCTTTAATGAAGGATGTGATACTGATAGTATTTGCAAAGAGTTTTATATCAGTTCTTCCTCTCTTTACCGTATCATCAGTCATATTAATAAAATTATTAAGAAACAATATCGTTTTGAAATTAGCCTCAATCCAGTTCGAATCACTGGAAATGAGATTGATATCCGTTACTTTTTTGCCCAGTATTTTTCAGAGAAATATTATTTCCTTGAAT
>CALIWM010000157.1:0-4969 GCA_938046645.1 uncultured Gemella sp.
CTTCTCTACTGGAAGCTCTAGCATCTACAAAACTGAATTTGTTGCTAGATGTTGGCTTTAACCGTGAGGTTGGTGAAGATGGGGCAATTTATTGGAAAAAAGATAATCTCCAGCATATTATTAAAATAAGCGAAGAATTGTCACAAGAAGAAATTGAAAAAATGAACAAACTGTCAACAAAACAAGTTAAAGAACGTTTTTCTTGGGAATTTATTGTTGATGAGTATGAAATCTTGTTTACAAAATAACTATATGAAAATATTACACTACACAATTGGCTTTGCTCCGGAGAGAACAGGGGGGTTAGTTGGTTATGCCACTGATTTAATGATTGAACAAAAGCGTCAGCATCATGAAGTGTTTGCATTATATCCTTCAAGTCAGTTATTTTTTGGGAAAAAGCCAAGAATAAAGGAAAAACCTGAGAAATTTGGTATAAAAACTTTCGGATTGGTTAATAGTTTACCACTAGCCCTTTTCGGAGGGGTTGCTAATCCAGTTGATTTAATGATTCGTTGCGATGAAAAAATATTTTTAGAATTTCTTAAGACACTAAATCCCGAAGTAATTCATATCCACTCATTGATTGGTTTACATAAGGAATTTTTAGAAGCTGCAAAAAGATTGAATATCAAGATTGTATATACAACACACGATTATTATGGTCTGGCACCAATACCAAATTTTTATTATAATGGCGTTTCGTTTGACGAGGATAATTCCAATTTAGCATGGAATATCATGTCAGTGGATGCTTTATCTACAAAAAAACTTCGTATTTTTCAATCGAGTTTGTATCCATTAGTTAGAAAGTGGATGAAAAAGCTCAATAAAAATCCTAAACATAAAGCATATCAAGAGATAGAAACCATTGTGGAAACAACTGATTATAATGATTTGAAACAGTATTATATTGAAATGTTTAAACTTATAGATAAATTTCATTTCAATAGCAGTTTAACTCAATCTATCTATAGAAATAACTTACCTTTTGAACCTAAAGGCAAAGTTATCTCTATTACTAATTCTACAATCAAGAAGCATAACATTAAACGAAATGAAGGTACTAAGAGAACTGTTGCTTATATCGGTCCAGATGAGGAATACAAAGGATACTTTGATTTTCTTGAGTTTACTAAAAAATTTGATTTGTCAAAATATCAAATAAATACATACGGGCATTTACCCAACGAATTTGCGCCAGCATATATTGAACAAAAGGGGCGTTTCTCTCAGGATCAGCTAGGTAAGGTTTACTCTGAAATTGATTATTTAATTATTCCTAGTCGCTGGAAAGAGACATTTGGTTTAGTAACGCTAGAAGCCTTGTCCTTTGGCGTTAATGTTTTTGTTTCTGAAAATGTGGGGGCTAAAGATTTGGTAGATAGTGCTCATAGATTTAGAACACTGGAAGAAGTAGATTTGAATACTGGATTAGGAGTAACAAAAAGAATTGAAACACTTGATAATCATGTAAGAAATTTGCAAAACTTATATCTTAATTAATAATAGAGGATCTTTAATGAAAAGCACTAAGTTATCATTTGATAAAAAAAGATGGCCGCAGAAGTTTCCATATCTTCTATCTCAATATCGTTTTGTACGCTATAAGAGAAAATGTGAGATTTATCGAGAAAGAAAAATTACACTGCCTTTATTCATATTGTATAGATTTATTTTTCAATGTTATAAAATTAGGTATTTAACTGATATCCCAGCCTCAACTGAAATTGGAGGAGGTTTTAAAATAGAACATCTAGGAAATATAGTGATTAATCCAAAGGCTAAAATTGATGAGAATGTCACAATTCTTAATGGTGTGTTAATTGGCCAACAGAATCGAGGGAGAAAGCAAGGATGTCCTACTATTGGAAATAAAGTTTGGATTGGAACAAACTCAATAGTTGTTGGAGCAATTCATATTGGTAACAATGTTTTAATTGCGCCAGGTGCGTACATTAATTTTGATGTTCCAGACAACAGTATTGTATTAGGAAATCCTGGAACAATTATTTCAAAACAAGACGCAACAGATAGTTATATTACGACCTATGAATGAAGATGAGGAGAGTATGGAGCAAAATATTGATTTTGTTGTAACTTGGGTTGATGGAAATGACCCTGTTTGGAAAGAGAAAAAGCAATCATATCTACCACAACATGATAACGGCATGAATACCAGTTCACGATATAGGGACTGGGGAATATTGAAATACTGGTTTAGAGCGGTTGAACAACATGCTCCATGGGTTAACAAGATATTTTTTGTTACAGAAGGGCACGTACCTGATTGGTTAAATATCAATTGTGATAAGTTAGTGATTGTAAAACACGAAGATTATATTGATAATAAATTTCTACCTACTTTTAATTCCAACGTTATAGAGCTTAACTTTCATAAGATTCCAGGTTTATCAGAATTATTTGTTAACTTTAATGATGATATGTTTATCAATAAACCGTTGCTACCAAAAGACTTTTTTGAAGAGTCATTGCCTAGGGATATTGGTGTTTTTAGTCCTATTGTCCCTAAAAAAGGAAGTATTGCTTCGATTGTATTGAATAATATAGAAATTTTGAATGAGTATTTTTCTATGCATGAAGTAATTAAGAATAACTGGGTCAAACTTTTTAGTCTTAAATATGGAAAGCATCTTATTAAAAATTTTTGTGTTTTACCTTGGAAAAATATTTTAGGCTTTTATGATAATCATATACCTGTTTCATATAACAAAAAGTTTTTTGACATAGTTTGGAGTAAAGAGAAAGAGCTATTAGAGGGAGTATCAACGCATAAGTTTAGACAAAAAGATGATATTAACCATTGGCTTATAAGATATTGGCAGTTATGTACGGGTTATTTTAGTCCTCGTTCAACGAAATTTGGAAATTACTATGATATTTCTAGTGAATTATTGGATATTATTAAAGAAATTAATTCTCCTAGATATTCAGTTATTTGCTTAAATGATGGTGATGGTATTGTAGATTTTGAGGATTATAAATCTAAATTATTAGAGGCTTTTGAAAAGAGATATCCTGTAAAATCTAGTTTTGAAAGGAAATAAAATGAAAACAAGTGTTGTTATGGCTACATACAATGGTGAAAAATTTTTGAAGCAACAACTAGATTCTATATTATCACAGACAGTTTTACCGGATGAATTAGTTATTGTTGACGATTGTTCAACAGATAGGACTTGTGAGATTCTTGGCAACTATAAAAAAGAGTATCCTAGCGTGAACTTTGAATTGGTACTCCGTGACAAGAATATCGGATATATTATGAATTTTATTGATGGCATCAATCGTTCTTCTCATGAATATGTTTTTTTGTGT
Organism: uncultured Gemella sp.; assembly: GCA_938046645.1. Classification (GTDB taxonomy): domain Bacteria; phylum Bacillota; class Bacilli; order Staphylococcales; family Gemellaceae; genus Gemella. Next base: position 3,340 of record CALIWM010000157.1, read on the forward strand.
GATCAAGATGATTTATGGGAGTTGAATAAAATTGAGAAGTATTTGAAGTTTTTTGAAAATAGTCAAAAAGCTATAGTAATACATGGAGAGATTGATATTATTGATACTGAGGAACGACAGATTCGAGGTCCGCAATATGGTTATAAAGCTGATTGTGAATATTTAGATATAAAAAAATTTGTGAGAAGAGTTAACTACGCAGGAATGTCTCTTGCTTTTAAAAAAAGTAAAATCAGTGATTATTTAAATTTATTAGTAGAACAAAGGATTAAAATTGCCACACACGACTGGTTAATTTGTTATATAGCTGCATTGCAAGAAGGGTTATATACGACAAATAATATTCTTACACATAGACGTTACACAGGAACCAATGTTGCTTTGAGGCTTAATCAAAAACGCTTATCTGGTATTGAATATCGTATAGTTGGCATCGATACTTATTTAATAAACTATCAAATGGCGCTAGCATGTCAAAATTTGGATATTCTTAATAGTGTATTTGATATTACCCCCTACATCGATACTTTTGAGAAACGTAAGATAGTCTTAAAAAACAAAAGTAAGATTCGTTCGTTTTTGATGATTAGAAAATTAATGTTTTTTCCGAGTTTTAAATCTTATATAGGAGATATGCTGTTACAATTTCGAAATTAGTAAAAGGAAAACAGAGACAATGAAGATTACATTTTGCTTGCCGCTAATCTTGAAAAATCCTGCTGGTGGTTATAAGATTGTATTTGAGTATGCAAATCGTCTAGTTGAAAGAAGTCATGATGTTACTATTGTATTCTTGACTGATGCAAATTATACAAACACCACTAAGAGTAATATACTAAAAAAAATATTAGGAACCATCGAATTATTTAACTATCCTAAATGGTTTGAATTAGATAAAAAGGTGAAAAAAATTGCGACCCCTTATCTAGATGGAAGAGATTTTCCAGAAGCGGAAGTGGTTTTTGCTACTTCTTTAAGAACCTCTTTTATTGTACAAAATCTCTCATATAAGAAAGGGAGAAAATTTTATTTAATTCAAGGATTTGAAAATTGGTCAGTTAGCGATGATGAAGTCTTTGAAAGTTATAAATTGGGCTTACGCAATATTGTCATTTCAAAATGGTTGGAAGGATTAGTAAGACAGTATGATAAAAATGTGAAATTGATTTCTAATGCAATTGCTACAGACCAATTCTACATAGAGATGCCTATTGAGTCTAGAAATCCATATAGTATATCGATGTTATATCATGAAAATCCTCAAAAAGGATTCGATATTGCTTTTAAGGCTATTAAATTAGTCAAACAAAAATATTCTAATGTTTCGTTACATCTTTTTGGTGTACCCAAAAGACCAGATAATTTAGAATCTTGGATTTTGTACACAGAACAAGCAGATATAAACCAATTAAGAGAGATTTATAACAAGAGTTCTATTTATGTATGTGCGAGCAGGAATGATGGTTTTGGCCTTACTGGGGCTGAGAGTATGGCATGTGGTTGTGCTTTGGCTTCAACTGCATTTCAGGGAGTATTTGAATATGCTAAAGATGGGGAAAATTCTTTGCTTTCTCCAGTTAATGATATCGATGCGCTAGCTAAAAATATTATGATTTTAATTGAGGATAAT
>CALIWM010000158.1:0-5174 GCA_938046645.1 uncultured Gemella sp.
AACCCCTTATGAAGTATTCTACGGGGAAAGTATGCACTTAATTTGACAATTCAAGCTATAAAAAAACGAATCAAATCCTTCTAAAATAATGGCAATTTCTTCCCGATATTTTTTTATATCAGAAAAATTATTCCTCCTTCTAATTGCAACATCAACTAGACACTGATTAGCAATTTCTCTATATTCTTTATATTCCTCATTGTGTAAATTTGACATAGCTAATCTAAAAAATTCCTCATCAGAATCAAAAGCAAGGTCAAAAAATGGTGACTGCTCTGTTTGGGGAATATCTGTTCTATACGACTGCGAATTTGCATTCATAAAAACACTCAAAAGAATTAACTTGATAAGCTCTTTCTTACTTTCAATATTTCCAAAAAGCAACTCTTCTTTAGATACGTTTAATATGGATGAATAAAATTCAATATACGATTCTGTCAAAAAATGAGGGTTTTTCTTTTTACTCCGCTTACCATTTTCTAAATTTGATAACCTATATTTGTCAATACTAACTTTGTTATCAAAATATTCACAAAATTGTTCTTGAGTCATATTTAAATTCTGACGAACATTAAGAAGTCTTTCTGCAATGATTAAATCATTCATTTTTTCAAAATCCATATACACCTCAAAAGTTGGTAGATTTTTACTAATAATTCTACCATTTCTTTCTAATTACAGTAATTAGGAAATTTGATTTAATAGTGTTACTAAGAAGTTTCCTAGTAAACATTTATTATAGTCCAAGCTGATGCGCATCAATGGACGGATTGAAACTAAAAATATAGATAATATTTAATAAAATAAATGTACTATATAGAGTTTCACCGTTTATTTGGTGTGCTTTTTTTCACACCTTTCGGTTGAATCCAATCTAGTTTCTTTCTGTCTTAGGGCGAGAAGGAAGAATAATGACTTATAAAAGTGTGATGACAAAATTATATTGTAAGCTACTCGGAGAATCAATACACAAGCGTCTTAGAGAGTTACAAATCTTGCAAAATCAAATTGGATATGAAACAGCTGAAGGGGAAGTTGAGTTATTATCCGAAACAACAGTTGGACAAATTCTAAAGGGAAAAAGGAATATTAGTTTTAATGCTTCGTTAGCTTTTCAGACCAGTTTAGATTTTAAAAATCCTAGGGAATTATTTTTCCCGAGTATTGAATTCGAACTACTACTTATTGAAAACATAATATCTACAATTTTGACAGATCCTACGTTTGAAAATACTTTTTTAAAAAAGTTAATAGCAAAAAAATTTTCTAATGTCTCAAAGAAAGAAGTAGCGCAAATCATTGAAAAAAATAAAGAAATTTTTCTAGACTCCTTATCAAGCTTTATTTCAGATTTCCCAGAGGAAGAAACTTCGCATCAAATAGCTGAGAAATTAACTTATTGGTTATCCGAATTAGCCTGTCTCATGCCAAAAATTTAAAAGTAGACTGTCAGGAAAACTGACAGTCTACTTCATGAAATCACGTTAAACTAAAATTGTTCTTAGCTAAGACAAATAATCAAATACGAGGTAAATCTAATGAAAACACGCAATCGCAAAGGTGGCTACTCAGTCAATACTGCCAATGAATATATTGACAACAAGCAGGGCATTCTCTGCTTAAGTACCGAACTAGAAGCACAAATTAAATTTGAAGACGGTCAACCAACAGGGGAAATTATCTCTTATAAAGCTTGGTTCTCACAAAAAGGACTTCCGCCCTTTACCGTCAAATTTGAATCCGAAGTGGAGCTACCACCTTATATGGCATTGGTACAGTTTGATAATCTTCAAGCCTGCGAAGTTGGCTTTAACGTCTACTTCAAAGCTGACAATCTCAAGGAGGTTAAATAATGACAAATCGAGAACTAGGACAATACCTGCTCCAAAGCCTCAATATGGGACTTGGAAGCATTATGCAAGGAGAAACTAGCTATACTAACAGCTTTGACTGTAAGATTATGGAAGAAGGTTTCCTATTTCTTCCTCGCTTGCCAGCTGGCTATATCATTGATGATGAACTCTATCAGAAAATCTTCCTAATCGCTAACGCCGCTCTCTACCCTCGCTTTACTCTTCTCAAGCAGAATTCAGCCTATTTTATGGCACTAGATACAGATGATATTCATGTCCAGCGTGGACTTTTCTTCCCTTGGAAAAAAGGGATAGCTAAACGTCTGGTAATTCCTAATTTAGAAGATTTCTCAACCACCCAAAAAGATAATCTCATCCCTATCATGAAGAATCTTATACTCAATTATAATAAGGTTACACATATAGCTATAGCCGGAAATAGTGGTGCTGGAAAATCTTACGCCTTAATTTATTTTTTAAGTATTCTAAAAAATATTTCGGAAATGATTATCATTGATCCTAAGGTTGACCTACCTGCACGATTTGGTAAAGAATACAATCTTCCAGTCTTATCACCCAAAAGGAATCGCTCTAAATCAGACTTTGTTTCAGAAATCAATGAGAACCTAAGCGCCTGCTTGAATCTTATTCAACAGAGACAAGAAATTCTCTATGATAAGCCAGACCATCCATTTGAACATTTGACTATCGTCATTGATGAAGTTCTGGCATTATCCGAGGGAGTCAACAAAACCATCAAGGACTCTTTCTTTTCGCTTCTATCTCAAATTGCTTTACTTGGGCGAGCTACAAAAGTCCATCTTTTTCTAGTCAGTCAGCGTTTCGACCATACATCTATTCCAATTTCTGTTCGGGAACAGTTAAATGTCTTAATTCAAATTGGTAATATCAACAAGAAGACGACACAATTTCTCTTTCCTGACCTAGATCCTGAAGGCATTGTTATCCCTATAGGAAAAGGAACTGGACTTATTCAGATTATTGATAATGAACATCCTTATCAAGTTTTACCTCTCCTTTGCCCCACCTATTATACAAAGAAAGGTATTCTGTAACCTATGAAAAAAACTTTCTTTCAAACAACCTACAACCTAAATGCTAACTTAATAGTCCTTGCCTTGTTTAGCTTTCTCTTTAAGATTGGAATCAACTTACTTATTCAAATGTTAGAAACCACCAAACTCTCTGGAATGCAAGGACTTTTTACAACAATACTAGATAAGCTGACTGCTCTTGAACATTACATTCAAGTATTGTCATTCTGCCTTATTCTCGTTCCTGCTCTTTTGGTTATCATTGAGTTAGTTCAAAGATTTTTAAAAGATTCATTATGGAACTATTTCAAGTCTATCTACCAGACTTCTAGAATGAGACAATTTCTGAAGCAAGATGAACAATCTGAACCAATGAATACAATTGAGAATCAGACTGTTACTCGCATCAACCCTATTTTAAAAAGCTTCAATCACTCTGTCTTAGGGTGTACGGTAGATGTAAGAAAAGAAACTGTCACTGTTTTACTTGCCATTCCAAGAACTCAACAGGCTCAGAAGTTACTGAAAGAAATGGAAGATGATATCAAGGAAGAAATTTCAAGTAGAAATCCAAACTATTATTTTTCTTCACCACATCGAAAAGGTAATAAGCTTTGGTTTACAGGAACTAAGAGATAAGGGAAAATATGGGGCTTGGCTCACAAAGTGAAAGCCAAAAGCCCCGTGTTTTCAAAATCATCTATGCACGTGTAATGGGGTTACTACGACCCCCATTACACCAATAATCATCAATCATAGAAAGGAAATAAATGGCTAAAGAAAAACGCTCGAACAAGTGGGCTTTCCTTCTCTATCAGGAAAGTGCCCCTGAGCATTATCTGGATGTTTTAGAGAACATGCATATTCCCTTTGTTCTCAGCCCATGGCACGACAAAGACATCAACAAGGAAACGGGAGAATTTAAAAAAACTCACAAGCATGGAGCATTATATTTTGATTCACTTAAAAGCTATTCTCAAGTTTCCGAATTACTAACTAAGAACCTCAATACACCTGCCCATGTGGAACCTGTTATGTCTCCTAAAGGAATGTATGACTACTTCACTCATGCAGAAAATCCTGAAAAGACTCTGTACGATATCAATCAAATTGAAACTGGTTGCGGCTTTGAGCTAGATAAATTTCTTATCAGCAACAACAGTGACGAATTTCTTTCAATGGTAATTGATATGATAGAGGAACATAATTTTACAGAATTTAACAACTTAGTCAGATACGCTAGAAAAGAGAATCAGCAGTTGCTAGGTTTAGTTATGGATAAAACTTACTTCTTTGCAAAATATCTGGACTCACGCCGTCATTCTAGATATGGGAAGGAGGATAACGAATGCAAGTAATCCTACCAGATGAACAAATTCACCAAATCCAACTATTACTATCCAATCTTATTCAAAAAGAAATTAAACAACAATTAGAAAAAAATCCTTTAAGTTGTCCCTATTTCAACAAACAACAGACTTGCGACTATTTGGGAATTTCCAACAATACTCTTGATTCATGGATTCAAAAGGGGCTTCCATCTATCAAAATTGGAAAAACAATTCGATTCCACAAAGACTCTATTGACTGCTGGCTAAACGGTAACAACTAGAAAAATCAAGATTTTTATTTTATAATGGTCATGATATTTTCTGGTTCGATATAAAGGAGAATATCATGACTATCAGTAAGACAAAAAACGGAACTTATCGTTTAAAAGTATATATCCCAATTGAAGCACGAATGCCACTTGGTATTGTTAGTAGCAATTATTACGATAAGAGATTCAAAACAAGAAAGGAGGCAAGGCAAGCTGAGATAGATTTGCTTACTAAGTTAAATCAAATAGAAGATAATGAATTTACAGGACTAGCGAAAGGAGATATTCTTTTCTCAGACTTCTATAACAATATCTGGTGGGATTCCTATAAAGCAGGACAAACGACATCTACTTCTAAACCACCAAGCAGGTCAACAGTAGCTAATACCAAAACCTGTTTTGAAAAACATATACTACCACTTCTTGGAAACTATACGATACAGTTTCTAAACCAAAATAAGCAAGTTATCCTAAATCTAATGACATCTAAGGCTAATGAATATGCGAACTTCAAATCTTTACGTAGCTATGTGATTTCCATTTTTGACTGGGCAGAAGAACTTGAATATATAGAAGCTAATAAAGTTGCAAAAATATTAAGAAGAATAAAGGCTACTAAAAAGATTCAACTTGCAGAGTCAAAGAGAGAGGAAGATTTATATCTAA
>CALIWM010000159.1:0-4137 GCA_938046645.1 uncultured Gemella sp.
AAAGTCTTTGTTCGGTGTGAATGTTACTACACCTGTTAATGGATCAATTGTGTATGTTCCAATTTGTTTTCCATCTTTTGTCGCTGGAATTTCTTTATCTTCTACTGGTTGTCCATTTACTACGAATTTAGCTGGTTGCTCTTCGTTGATTGTGATTGGTGCTACTTCATCACCTTGTGTGAACTTAGGCGTTCCTTCTTGTGGTTGTCCTTGTTTTCCGCTTGAAGTTACGTCTTCTCCTGTTGGTTTAACTGGAGTTACTGTTGGTGTGTAGTTAGCTGTTGTTGGTGTTCCATTCTTATCTTTTACTTCTACTGTTACTGGATCTGGTGTTCCTGTAAAGTCTTTGTTCGGTGTGAATGTTACTACACCTGTTAATGGATCAATTGTGTATTTACCAACTGTGTTTCCTTTTTCGTCTTTTGCAGGAATTTCTGTTGCTTCAGTTGCTTCACCTGTTGCTGGATCAATAAATTGAGCTGGTTGATCTTCAGTAATTGTGATTGGCGCAGTTGGATCTCCTTCTGTAAATACTGGTTTACCTGTTTGAGGTTGTCCTTGTTTACCTTCAGATGTAACTGGTGTTCCTGTTGGTTCTACTGGAGTTACTTCTGGTTTATAAGTCGCTGATGATGTTACATCAAGTTGTTTTCCTGAAGCATCAGTTGCTTTCGCTGTAACGTTAACTGTTACACCTTGAGCTTTTCCTTTAAATGTTGGAAGTGGTTCGAATGTTACGATACCTGTTGTTGGATCGATTGAGTAAGTTCCTTCGTTTGGAACGACTACTTTACCTTCTTCGTTAGCTCCTGTTAATGAGTACTTAGCTGTAGTCATATCAACGTTTGTTCCATCAGGAGTGTTTTCAGTAGTATTTAACTTACCGAAACGTTCAGCTCCTGTAATAGATTTTTGAGGTTGCCCTTGTTTTCCTGTTGTTGTATCATCTACATTATCTAAACCATAAACTGTTGGTGTGTAAGTGTTTGATACTGGTACTTTTACAGGGTTACCCGCTTCATCGTTGAATGTTACATTACCTTCAACAGTGATTGGAGCTGCATTTCCTATGAAGTCTGCATTTGGTGTAAATGTTACTTCACCAGTTGTTGGATTTACCGTGTAAGTTCCATCAGTTGTTGTTACTGATGTTGATCTCTTACCTGTTTCTGGATCTACAAGTTTATAGTCAGAAACTGTTGTTCCTGCTGGTTGTCCTGCTTTTAGAGCTTCTTCCATTGAAGTAGATTGAGGTGTATCTTTAACACCTGATGTTTTCTTAGGTTCTGTTACTACGATGTAGTAAGTTGTTTCTGCTACTGCATCTTCTGTTACTTCACCAGTGTCTGTTCCTCCTACTGTTGGAGTAGTTACAACACCGTTTGAGTCAACGTCTCTTACAGTTACTTTGTAACGTCCTACTTGTGAAAGTACATATTGTTTAGCATTTGCTAAGTTTGCTTCTGCTGCTGTTTTTAGAGCTGTACGTGCAGTTTCTACCGTTGCTTCTGCATCAAGAGCTTCTTGACGAGTTGCTGCTACTTTAGCTGTGATTCCTGGAAGTTCAGCCTCTTGTCTACGTAATTCTTCTGTTTCTTTTGCTAATCTTGCTCTAGCGTCTGCTAATAATTGTTCTGCTAGTTCTTGAGCTGTTGGTGAAACAGTACGTAGTTTTAATTTAGTCAATGCTTCTTCTGCATTCGCAACGTATTTTGTTTCACGGTCTACGATTTCTTGTTGACGAGCTAAGTCGTTAATAGAATCTTGTTCGTTTTTAACCGCTGCTGCCGCTGCTTGAGTTTTCGCCGCTGCTGTACGTTGAGCTGCAATATATGCATCTTCTTGGGCTTGAGCTGCATCGAATACTTTTTGAGTTCCGTCTGGAGCCGTTACTGTTAATTTTGTTTTAATTGTATCTGATACTGGGTTGTCTGATTTATCATCGATTTTATCTTTGAATCCAACATCAGCTTTTTCTGAACCGATTAAGTCTACAGTTGCATCTTTATTTTCTGAGTAACTTGTTGAAGTTCCTGTTGGTTTAGCATTTTGGATAGATGCTAATTGAGTTCCTGTTGCTTCACGGAACGCTACATATCCTCTAAATCCTGAACTTGTTTCTAATGTCCATCCAGCATTTGTTTTTGTAGCTGTTACTGTTGAACCGTCAGATGCAGTCCATTGTTTTGATACTGAATCGTAAGTTACTTGAACAGTTACCCCATCAGTTCCCGCTACTTGTTTAAATGGAAGTTCTGTAATTGTACGGTCAACACTTACTACTTGTTTTACTTCACCGTTTTTACGTACTTCTGCAACACGATCGACTAATGATGCTGCGTTAGATTCCGCTGTCCAAACACGTTTGAATTCATAAACGATATAGTTAATTGCTCCATCTTCTTGCGCTTCTGTATAAACACGTCTTTCTGTTAATGTAGATGTTCCATCACCATTATTTACTAATTCATATGCTTTATCATCTGGAAGCGCATATTTACCAGTCGCTGCATTTAATGTTGCTGTATATGAGTTCCCATCTTTATCACGAACTGTAACTACTTCACGTTGTAGGCTTGCTTTTACTTTATCAGTACTTGCTTTAGCTGCGATGTTGTCTACACCTACATACTTCGTAGCGTCAGATGGTACGGCTAATTTGAATGTTGAATCAGCAGTTTCTGAAGCAGTTCCAAGTTCTGTCCCTACTGTTACTGCTGAGTTCGTTGTTCCTTCAGCAACAACCCATTTACCATCTTTTACAGCGAATTTCGTAACTGTTCCATCTGGCATTCTGATTTCCCCAGTGTTTGCACCTTTAGAAATAGTTACATCTAATTCTTTAGAGTATGCTTCAACGTTTTTAACTGTAATCTTCGGAGCAACCGCGATCGTCACACTCTCGTGAGTTTCTTGACCGTTAGCTGTCCATTGAGGATTTTTAGAGTTTGTTGCATTGTTAAAGTCTTTTGCTAAAACTGCTAATGTATAAATCCCTGCGTCTGAAGCTTTCCCTTCAAGTAGATTTTTTGATGGATCAAATGTTAATCCTGGAATTGTATTAGCGATTGGTTTTTTACTTCTCATGAACTCGCCATTTACAACAAGGTGAGGTTGGTTAATAACAAAGCTATTCATTGATGTTAACTCTGTTCCATCAAGACCCGTGAATGTAGCTTTACCACTAATTTTTTTACCAGGTTCAATTGCTTTCCCATTAATTTTGTAGTTTGCTCGAGTGTCATTTGCAAATCCATCATTATCTAAGTATTTAAGGTCATGGCTAATCGTATCGCCAACTGTTACTACAGTAGAGTCTCCTACAACTCTTGGTGCTGTTGTATCTTGCCAACCCATCCATCCGGCTTTTAAGTCTTTAAACGGTACCACTGTTGTTGATCCATCAGGTTTTGTAACAGTTACTTCATAACGGAAGTCATAAACCCCATTTTGGATACTAGCAGATACATATCCTTCGACAGAATCTGAGTTTTTATTATACGCTAAACCAGGGATTAAGTTCGATAGTTCAATGTTTTTAATACTATATCCAGCTGCAGTTGCTTCTGGAGATAAACTGAAACGTTTCTTCACATCTTTAATGTAAACATAGTGATTACCTTGGTCATAGTTGTAACCATAGATTTCTGTTGCGATAAATTCATAACCACCACCAGAAGTATATGTTCCATTTCCAATTTTTGAACCTGTTGGACGTGGCAATCCTTTCCACATTGGTGCTTCTTTTGCTAATTTTTTAGCTTCTTCTCTTGATAATGGAAGATCAGTACGTCCACCTTGTGCTGCAGGTGGATTAGGCGTTGCTTCTCTCTCGCTGTTTTCTGATTGGTATCCATGAACATAAAGACGATATGCTTGGTTTCCATCTAATACTGTATAAGATTTACCAGTACTTGTTTCTGTGAATTGACCATTTTCTGCACTTTTTGCTTCTGATTTATCTGTATATCCTTCACCCGCTGAAAGAGCTACTCCGTATCTTCCGTCACGACGAACACCAGCGTTTTCTAACTCAGAGTATACTGCTTTAATAGAGTTTCCAAGTTCTTCTAAACTTCTAGCGATTTGTTCTTTGGTTGTTTCATCATTACCAAGTAATTCATTAGCTACTTTGAT
>CALIWM010000160.1:0-4027 GCA_938046645.1 uncultured Gemella sp.
ACAGTAACGTTGTTTCTCTCATCAATGAATACTTGTTCATTATTTTGATTAGTAAAGTGTGTGTTATTTTCAAAATCATGGGTACTATTTGGGTGTGAATCACTAAAATTTTGTTTCTCATAATTACCTTGATTATGTGACTGAGAGACAAACGTCCTTCCATTCTCAAAACTTTGTTCATTATAATTATTTTGAAGAGTTTGAGGATTATAGTTTGCGTTATTATAGTTATTTTGCGAATAATCTTGTGTATAATTCTCATAATTTTGATTATAGTTGTTTTCACCATAACCAAAATTTTGATTATGTTGTGAATAGTTATCATAGTTTTGATTGTAATTTTGGTTATTAAAACTATAATCTTGACCTTGATTATAGTTGTTATAATATGTATTATCATAACTTCCGTATCGCTCGTCTTGACTATAGTTATTATTATTTAATTCATTATTATAATTGTTGTAATTCTGGTTAGTATTATAGTCCTGGTCATAATTATAGTAATTTTCATTGTTATAATTATTTATAGTATTATTCTGTGCATTATACTCGGAATAACCTTCATAATTATTATAATATTGATTATTATTTTGATAAAATTCTTCGGTATTTTGTTCACCATTATAATAATTATTTGGATAATCGTTATTTTGATTAACCTTATTATTTGGGGAAGTATTATTATCTTTTGTCATAAACATTTCTCCTTAATATCTTATAATTAATATTATAAAAAGTTTTCTAAAGAAAATCAAGATTGGGGTAGTAATATGATAGAAATAATATAAGATAAAATTCTAGTAGAAAACTTTTTATCTTTAGTTATTATCTAAAAACATTTAGCCATATATAAAAAACCACTGAGTCATAAAACTCAGTGGTAAATTTTTTAATTTTAAGATGACTTAAAATAATTATTTGTTGTTGTATTTTTTAGCTAAGTAAGGCATTATTAAACCTAAAGAAAGTAGAACGATTGGCGTTACAATGTTCATAACTGTTTGGAAAGTACTTTCTGGAGTGTACATACCAGAGATACAAGCAAAAGCAGTTAAGAAGAAACACCAAGCTCCAAGTCCCATACCTACAAATTTATTTTTAACAAATTTGTATTCAGATTGGAATTTTTCAGCAGATTTTTTCAAGAAGATATATGCTGCGAATACCCATAGATAACGTAATGGCATTGTAACAGCGTTAAGTTTAACTAACCATCTGAATAAATCATTAACTTCTTTAATTCCAAACATTGGGATAATTAGTAAGATAGAAACGATAACCCCAACAAGTTTTAATCCGTTAACGTATACGTCGTTTTCGTTCTTAACTAATAATTTCTTAGGAATGTATTTCTCGTCAGCACTACTTAATAACATACGTAGTGGAGCATCGATAGAAATAATAACAACAGAAACTTGTCCGATTAAATCGACAATTGCATAGATAACTAAGAATAAGTTACCTACACCGTAGTAGTTACCTAAAGTTTGGAAAGCGTAGTAAGTTCCGTTTGTAAGTAAGTCTTTAGGAATATTGTTTGTATCAAACATTAAAGCAAGGGCAAAAGTCCCAAGAATCGCAGTTGTACAAACCATAACTACTAGAGCAATCATTCCACGAGGAAAGTCTTTTGAAGGGTTTTTCATCTTATTAACATAAGGTGAAATCTTCTCACAACCACCAACTGCAAAGACTAATATGGCAATCGAAGTGATGTATTTAATATCAAATGTTGGCATGAATGTATCTAATGACCAATCGATGTCAAATGTTTTAGCACCAGTAATAGATGGAGCTGTAATAGCCATAACTACAAATAATAATGACATAATAAACATTGAAGATCCGGCTAACATCGCCATTTTCTTAATTAAGTTAACTCCACGAGCTGCTAAGAATAAAGCAATTAAGAAAATTACTAGTGAAGCAATTTGTAAATATGTGATATTCATTTTACTAATGCGATTATCACGGAATACTGTCCAGCTAAATGCTGCGATAATACGAGATGGTTTTTGAGAAATATAAGGCATGTGAACTACCCACATTGTCCATCCAGTATAATAAGCAAGTAGTTTACCATGTGTAGAACTAATCCAAGAACTTACACCACCACCGGCATCTTTAAAAGTAGATCCTAGCTCACCAACGATTAATGAATACGGAATAAAGTAAATTACGAAAATTAAAACCCAAGAAACTATAGATTTTAATCCACCGAATTCAGAGTATCCATTAACGACATTCCCGAACGCCCATACAGTTGAGAATGCCATGAAGGCTAGGGTGTACCAAAATATTTTTTTTGCATCCCTCTCCATTGAGAACCTCCTAAAATATAAAATATACTAATAACTGCAAAATTGCATTACTAAAATACTAGCACAGACTACGTAATTATTCAAGTGAAAATAAAATAAATTAAACTAAAATTTTTTTATTTGAGAATATAATACTATTTTATAGAATATATATAAAATCATGGTGCTCAATAATTACTCAAATACATCAGTAAATTTTAAAATTGACAACGATTTAAAATGTAAATTTACATTATAGAAATATATTAGTATTATCATGATATTTTAAAGTATATATAAAGTTGATAATAAAGGACAACACTTGAATTACAAGCAGTTTTGAATTATAATAACAGGTGTAAAAGAAAGTTTAAAAAAATGATGAGGGGTGATAAATGGGTGAGAAAAAAACATAGAACATTAACCAGGTTAATGTTGATAATGACGGGTTTGGTAGTCATTTCATTGTTAGTAACTTCATTTTTTGTTACGGAATATATAAAAAAACGGGAAGATGAGGTTATTCGTCAAAAAATATATTCAACTGCAAAGGTAGTAGCTAATGATAAAGGTGTTATAGATAATGTAAAACATCATAGGAGAACCAAAGAAATTCAAGATTATGCCAATAGAGTATTGGAAGAAACAGGAACTGACTTTGTAGTTATCACGGATGATACTTTTACAAGATATAGTCATCCAATAAATGAATTTGTCGGTGAAAAATTTTCAAATATAGAAGATATAAGTTCGACATTCGATTCTGGGGATCACTATAGTAAGCAAAGTGGTGTTTTAGGAGATGGACTTAGATTTTTCACAGCGATAAAAGATGAAAATGGTGAAAATATTGGTGTTGTGTGTGTAGGTTATACTAAAGAAACAGTAAAAAAACAAGTATTACATTCACAAGAAAAAATATTATTTGCATTATTGATAGGTATTGCAGTTGCAATTACGTTAGCAGTAGTGTATAATAGACGACTTAAGCGTATATTGTTAAACTATGAACCAGAAGAAATAGCATACAATTATATTGAAAAAAATCTTATATCCGATCATGTTTCCGAAGGAATTATAGCGATAAATATAGATAAAAAAGTTATCGTTAAGAATAGTAGTGCTAACCAAATATTGGATAAAGCTGGCTATTCTAAAGTTAAAAAAGGCCAAAAGATTCCGGATAAAATGTACGATATTTTCTTCAAGAGTACAATTGAAGAAAATCTTCAAAGTAGAGATGAAGTGATAGTTCTAAATCACATCGAAGTGCTAGTTAATAGAAATGCAATCTATCAAAATGGTAAGCTTTATGGTGCTGTAGTTACACTACGTGACCAAAGTGAAATGAAAAAATTAATCACAGAATTAAGTGGTACAGAAAAATATAATGATAGCCTTCGAGAACAGAGTCATCACTTTATGAATAAACTGCATGTATTGCACGGTTTAATTGAGATGAAGTCTTATGATGAAGTTGAAAAATTCATCACTTATCTAAAAGATGACTATCATGATAAAATTGGATATATATCTGAAAGTATTAAAGTACCAGCAATAGCAGGTTTTTTACTTGCAAAAGTTAGAGAAGCTAAACAAAAAAATATATCGTTATTAATTGATCCAGATTCAATGATTCTAAATCAAGAAGGTTTAGATGAACTTTTTAATGAACTTTTAATTATTCTAGGAGTACTTATAGACAACTCAATGGAATCTATAAGTGA
>CALIWM010000161.1:0-15901 GCA_938046645.1 uncultured Gemella sp.
ACATTAACAAGGGTAGGTAGAAAGATGAGAACTAAAATTAGAGTAGTTACTATAGGTGGAGGAACAGGGTTATCTGTTCTTTTAAGAGGGTTGAAAAAATATCCTCTTGATATAACTGCGGTAGTAACGGTAGCTGACGATGGTGGTAGTTCAGGAAAGATAAGAAGTGATATGAATATTCCTTCTCCAGGTGACATAAGAAATGTTATCGCAGCACTATCGGATGTTGAACCATATTTGGAAAAAATGTTCCAATATCGATTTGATAGTGGAGAAGTTAAGGGGCATCCAGTTGGTAATTTAATGATAGCTGCTATGACGGATATTCATGGAGATTTTTCTACAGCGGTAAAAGTTATGAGTAGAATTTTAAATGTACGTGGAACTGTATTGCCGACTACTAATGATATAGCGACATTAAATGCTGTATTATCAGATGGTGAGATTATTCGTGGAGAATCTTCAATTACAAAAGCAGGTGGAGTTATAGATCACGTCTATATTACGCCTTCAAGGGTTAAACCTAATGAAGATGTACTTAAGGCAATAGAAGAGGCAGATTATATTATTATGGGACCTGGAAGTTTATATACTTCTATAATTCCTAATTTAGTAATCTCTAATGTGGCAGAAAAAATTAGAGAAAGTAATGCTAAGAAAATATATGTTTGTAATGTCATGACTCAACATGGTGAAACAGATAATTACTCGGTTTGTGATCATATCCTTGCGATTAATAAACATGTTGAAGAGAACATCTTTGACTTAGTAATTGCTAATTCACGTGAATTTGATGATAGTATTTTATCGAAATATCACAAAGAAAAACAAGAACCGGTCAAAATCGATCATGAAAAAATTGAAGAGTTGGGAATAAAATTAATAAAAAATAATGACGTTGGAATCGTTGATAATAACACGATTAGGCATAATGCAGATAAAGTTTCTGAATTAATTTACGATTATATTATAGACGATAAGCCAACAATGATTTATAATAAAAGGTGAGAAAACAAATAAGGAGAACAAAAATGCACTTAAAATTTGATTATTCGAAAGCACTAAACTTCTTTAACGAACAAGAAGTGAAAAATATGGAAGGTTATGTGAAAGTTGCTCACGATCAATTACACAATAAAACTGGAATTGGTAGTGACTTCTTAGGATGGGTAGATTTACCAACTAACTACGATAAAGAAGAATTTGCTAGAATTAAAGAAGCTAGTAAAAAAATCCAAGGTAATTCTGAAGTACTTGTAGTTATCGGAATTGGTGGATCTTACTTAGGAGCTCGTGCTGCAATTGAAATGCTTAACGATAGTTTCTATAACTTCTATGAAAAAGATAGAAAAACTCCTCAAATCTTCTTCGTAGGTCACACTATTTCTTCTAGTTACACTCAAGAATTAGTGAATTACTTAAAAACTACAGGAAAAGATTTCTCTGTAAATGTAATTTCTAAATCTGGTACAACTACTGAGCCTGCTATTGCATTCCGTATCTTCAAAGAATTACTTGAAGAAAAATATGGAAAAGAAGGAGCAAGAGAAAGAATCTTCGCTACTACTGATAAAGCTCGTGGAGCATTAAAATCATTAGCAGATGATGAAGGATATGAAACATTTGTAGTACCTGATGATATCGGTGGACGTTTCACAGTTCTTACTGCAGTAGGGTTACTTCCAATTGCTGTAAGTGGAATTGATATTGATAAAATGATGGCTGGAGCTAAATTAGCTCAAGATGAACTTTCTTCACCAGATTTAAGTACTAACATTGCTTATCAATATGCTGTAATGCGTAACGTACTTCAACAAAAAGGTAAATTAATCGAAATTCTTGTTTCTTATGAACCATCAATGGTTTACTTCAACGAATGGTGGAAACAACTTTATGGTGAGTCTGAAGGTAAAGATGGAAAAGCATTATACCCATCAAGTGTGTGCTTCTCAACTGATCTTCACTCTATGGGACAATATGTTCAAGAAGGACGTCGTATTCTAATCGAAACTATCTTAAAAGTTAAATCTCCAAACAAAGATATTGAACTTAAAGAAGCTGAAAATAACTTAGATGGACTTAACTATCTAGCTGGAAAAACTATGGACTTTGTAAATACTAAAGCATTTGAAGGAACTCTTCTTGCTCACACTGATGGAGGGGTACCTAACTTCGTAGTAGAACTTCCAGATATGAGTGAATTTACATTCGGATACTTAGTATACTTCTTTGAAAAAGCTGTAGGTATTTCTGGATACATGCAAGGTCTAAATCCATTTGACCAACCAGGAGTAGAAGCATATAAGAAAAATATGTTTGCTCTTCTTGGAAAACCAGGATTTGAAGACTTAAAAGCAGAATTAGAAGAAAGATTAAAATAATCTAGAATAAAATAAAAACTGATAGAGGAACAACTTTCCTTTATCAGTTTTTTGAATATATGATTGGATACTATATCTCATAAAATTTATATTTTTCTTTTTCCTGTTTTAAGTGTAGCTTGCGACACCTCCATATCTTTTGTTATCTCAAAAGGATATTCCGGTTAGAAAATGAGCATGTAGTCTCATTTTCTCGCAGTGAAACACAAAAGTGTTTCACTTCAGCTATTACAAAACAGTAAGAAAAATATAAACTTGATTAATAAATGAATTGACTAATTTTTCACTAGTATTATTAATTTTACTCAAATATTTTGTAATGGTGAAAATGGAACTTGAAAAGTTCCATCGGTGAAATTAAGATTTGAAGCTTAATTTCAAGGTGGAATATCCACTTTAATTGTCTAAATGACAATTAAAGTTAGATGAAACCGTCCGCCACCATACGTAAAATATTTGAATAGTAAAATTAAACAAAAAAAGAACGACTCTATAAATTCGATTATAATAAAATCGTAATTTGCGAGTCGTTTTTATCTTTTTGCCATTGTTACAAATGTGAACTTATCTGGTCTATATGTTAGTATTCCGTATTGTAATATATTTCCATTTGATAAATATGTTATACTTTCAACAACAGCGACCATATTATACTCTCCTAAGTCCATATGTTGTTTTTCTTCTTCAGTAGCATATCTAAATGATATTTCACGTCTTGAGTGTGTGATATTTAATCCTAATTCCTTTTCTAAATATTTATAGATAGAAGATTCAGCTATTTCTTTATTAATAAATGGAACAAGTTTACGATCAAAATAAGATACCTCATATTCTAGTCGTTCACCGTTTATTAATCTACTACGACTAACTCTGTAAAAATCATTGTCTTCATCTGATCCGAAAATATCCATAATCTTTTTATCGCCTTGAATGATATAAAGGGATTCTAAAGAAGTCTTAATTTCATATTTTCCATCTATATTTAATTCAGAAGAAGTTTTAATATTTCCTAGATAGTTGTTTTTAATCCTACCATGCCCAAGAATTAAAGAGTTCTTACCTTTTATTTTTTGAATGTAACCATTTATTTCTAATAGAGATAGGGCTTTTCTTATTGTATCTTTAGAATAGCCATATTCTTTAACAAGCTCATTTTCACTCGGTAATTCAGTATTACGTTTATATACTCGAGTGTCAATTTTTTCTTTTAAGTCTCTGTAGACTTGTTTGTATTTACTCATTTACTATTAACCTCTCAAAGTTTGTCTATATTATTATAAATGTACTGAGATTAAAAATCAAGAAATATGTAAAAGCTTCATAGTGTTCCTAACATTTACGTATAGGTTTCGTAATTAAATAAAAAGAATTACATAAATGTATTGACAAAGTGAAAGGGTTTTATTATAATAATAAATGTTAAGTTATAAGAACTTATTTTGTAAATACAAGTTAAAAATAACGGAGGAAACTAATAATGTCAAAACGTTCAAGTGGTGTTTTAATGCATATTACATCATTACCAGGTCAATTTGGTATAGGAACATTTGGTAAAAGTGCTTATGAATTTGTGGATTTCTTAGAAGAAACAAAACAAACTTATTGGCAAATTTTACCACTTACAACTACTAGTTATGGTGATTCACCATACCAAAGTTTCTCAGCAGTAGCAGGGAACTTAAATCTAATTGATTTTTCATTATTAAAAGAAGATGGATTGCTTGAAGAAAGTGATTATGCAAATGTTAACTTTGGAGAAAACCCTGAAAAAGTTGATTATGCATTATTATTTGAAACAAGAAGACCAATTTTAGAAAAAGCAGTTGCTAACACTAGTAAAAATAGTGAAGTATTAGCTGAAATTGAAAAATTTGAAGCTGAAAATTCAAGCTGGTTAGCAGATTATGCTGAATATATGGCTATAAAAGAAAGTTTTGGATATAAGAGCTTTATTCACTGGGATGAAGATATCAAAAAAGGTGGAGAAACAGCTCGTGAAAAATATCGTACAGAACTTCAAGATAGCATAAGATACTATACAGTAACACAATATTTCTTCTTTAAACAATGGTTAGCATTAAAAGAATATGCTAATGAAAAAGGAATCAAAATTATTGGAGATATGCCAATTTATGTAAGTGCTGATAGTGTTGAAATGTGGACTATGCCAGAACTATTTAAAGTTGATGAAAACAATGAACCACTTTATGTTGCTGGATGTCCTGCTGATGATTTCAGTCCTACTGGACAACTTTGGGGTAATCCAATTTATGATTGGGAAAAACACAAAGAACAAGGATTTTCATGGTGGATTTACCGAGTACAAGAAAGTTTCAAAATCTATGATGTACTTCGTATAGATCACTTCAAAGGTTTCTCTGATTTCTGGCAAATCGATAGAGATGCTGAAAATGCAGTAAATGGTACTTGGGAAGCTGGCCCTGGTATTGAATTGTTCCAAAAAATTAAAGAGCAATTAGGTGATTTACCAATTATCGCAGAAAATCTTGGATTTATTGATGAAAAAGCAGAAAAATTATTAGATGATTCTGGATATCCAGGAATGAAGATTCTTCAATTTGCTTTCCCTGGAGAAGATAATCTAGATCGCCCACATCATTATACACAAAACAGTGTTGCTTACACAGGAACACACGATAACGATGTAGTTAATGGATGGTATGAAAAACTAAGCGAATCAGAAAGAAAACTAGTTTCTGAATACCTGAATCGTCGCGATGATGAAACAATCACTGAAGCAATGATTAGAGGAATCTACTCTTCAGTAAGTGATTACGCAATCGTGACAATGCAAGATTTATTAGACAAAGATGCAACAAGCAGAATGAACGTTCCATCAACAGTTGGAGGAAACTGGGAATGGAGAATGCTTGCAGAAGATCTAACAGAAGAGAGAAAAGAATTTTTAAGAAACATTACAGTAAGATATTCAAGAGAGAGGGTATAAAATGTCATTTAGTAAATATGTATTAGAAAATACAAATAAAGAACTAAGTACTTTAGAGAACAAAGAAATATATATACAACTATTAAATTATGTAAAAGAACAAGCTGATAAAAAAGCTTTAAACTCTGATAAAAAGAAAGTTTACTACATTTCAGCAGAATTTTTAATTGGTAAACTTTTATCAAATAACCTAATTAACTTAGGGATTTATGAAGAAATCGAAAAAGAATTAAATGCAGCTAACAAACGTCTTAGCGATGTTGAAGAAGCAGAATTAGAACCATCACTAGGTAACGGTGGTCTTGGGCGTTTAGCATCTTGTTTCATCGATTCTATCTCATCATTAGGAATCAATGGTGATGGAGTTGGATTAAACTACCACTGTGGATTATTCAGACAAGTATTCGTTAAAAATGAACAACACGCAGAGCCAAACTTCTGGATTGAAGATTCTTCATGGCTAAGAGATACTGATGTTAAATACACAGTACCGTTTAAAAACTTCAACCTAACTTCAACTCTAAAAAGAATTGACGTACTAGGATACAAAAAAGATACTAAAAACTACCTAAACTTATTCGATATTGAATCAGTAGATAGTAGTATTATTGAAAAAGGAATTTCATTTGATAAAACTGAAATTGAGAAAAACTTAACATTATTCTTATATCCAGATGATAGTGATAAAAATGGTGAATTACTACGTATTTACCAACAATACTTCATGGTATCAAATGCAGCTCAACTAATTTTAGATGAAGCAATTGCTAAAGGAAGTAACGTTCACGATCTATATGAATATGCATATGTTCAAATTAACGATACTCACCCAAGTATGGTAATTCCAGAATTAATTCGTTTATTAACTGAAAAACACGGAATTGAATTTGAAGAAGCATACACAATCGTTCAAAAAATGACTGGTTACACAAACCACACTATCTTAGCTGAGGCATTAGAAAAATGGCCATTAGAATACTTAGAAGAAGTGGTACCACACTTAGTAACAATCATTAAACAATTAGATGCAGTTATTAGAGAAAAATATGAAGGTGAAGATATTCAAATCATCGACAAAGATGATAGAGTTCACATGGCAAACATGGATATTCACTTCTCTAACAGTGTAAACGGGGTTGCGTACCTACACACTGAAATTCTTAAAAACTCTGAGTTAAAACACTTCTATGAATTATATCCAGAGAAATTCAACAATAAAACTAACGGTATTACATTCAGACGTTGGTTAGAGTTCTCTAACAGACCGTTAGCAGCATACTTAAAAGATCTAATTGGTGACGAGTACTTAACGGATGCAACTAAATTAGAAAAACTATTAGCGTTTGTAGATAGTAAAGAAGTAGCAGCTAAATTAGAAGAAATCAAACATGAGAATAAACTTGTTCTTAAAGAATACCTAAAAGAAACACAAGGTATTGAACTAGACGAAAACAGTATTATTGATACTCAAATCAAGAGATTCCATGAATATAAACGTCAACAAATGAACGCTTTATATGTAATCAAAAAATACTTAGATATCAAAAATGGTAAATTACCTGAAAGAAAAATTACAGTATTCTTCGGTGGTAAAGCAGCACCAGCATATATTATAGCTCAAGATATCATTCACTTAATTCTATGTCTATCAGAATTAATTAACAATGATCCAGAAGTAAACAAATACTTAAATGTATACTTAGTTGAAAACTATAACGTAAGTGTAGCTGAAAAATTAATACCAGCAACTGATATTTCAGAGCAAATTTCATTAGCTTCTAAAGAAGCAAGTGGAACTGGTAATATGAAATTCATGTTAAACGGGGCTCTAACTCTAGGAACTTTAGATGGAGCTAACGTGGAAATTGACGAACTAGTTGGTCGTGAAAATATCTACATCTTCGGTAAAGAAAGTGATGAAATCATTAAACTTTACGAAACTGCTGGATATGTTTCTAAAGAATACTATGAAAAAGATGGTGTTAAAGAGGTTGTTGACTTTATCGTATCTGAAGATTTAGTTAAACTAGGAAATAAAGAACGATTAGAAAGATTATACAACGAACTTCTTAACAAAGACTGGTTCATGACACTAATTGACTTTGAGGAATATTACGCTAAGAAAGAAGAAATGTTAGCAGATTACGAAAACCGTGAATTATGGATGAAGAAAGTTATCGTGAACATTGCAAAAGCAGGATTCTTCTCTTCTGACCGTACAATTGCTCAATATAATGAAGATATTTGGAATAAATAAAAATAAAGGGGAACATACTTATGAAACTATTAACGATTAATGTTCATAGTTGGTTGGAAGAAAATCAACTAGAAAAACTAAATATTTTAGCAAAGGTAATTGTAGAAAAAAATTATGACGTGGTTGCCATGCAAGAAGTAAATCAATTGATTAGTAGTGAAGATGTTCAACAAGGTATAAAAGCAGATAACTTCGGAAAATTATTATTAGATAAAATTAGAGAATATGGAGAAGAAGGATACAGTTACTACTGGACTTATTCTCACATAGGATTTGATAAATTCGAAGAAGGTTTAGCAATACTTGCTAAAGGTGAAGTTGTTGCCGTAGAGGATTTTTACTGTACGGCACAACAAACCGTAACTTCTATCGAATCAAGAAAAATTTTAAAAGTAGATCTTAAAATAAATAATGAGATCGTAGAATTTTACAGTTGTCATATGAATTTGCCAACTTGTAAAGGGGAAGACATAGATCAAAATCTTAGCAACCTAATTAATTATACAGATAACAATAATCTTAAAGTTTTCATGGGAGATTTCAATACAGATTATTTCCATCAAGTAGACGATTATAAGAGAATACTTGATAAAGGATTATATGATACTTATGAATTAGCCGAGAAAAAAGACGGGGGAGTTACCGTATATAAAAATATAAGTGGTTGGGAAGATTCTATGTGTCAGAAAAAATTGGATTATGTTTTTATTAATAGAAAATTGGATGTAAAAGAAAGTTTTGTTATATTTAATGATGATAATTATCCAATTATTTCTGATCATAATGGCTTAGAAGTAACATTAGCAGAAAAATAAAAAAAGGAGGAAAATGTTATGTTACAAAAAATTCAGCGCTTTGGTGGCGCTATGTTAATGCCATCTATACTATTCGCATTCTTCGGACTAGTAGTTGGATTAACTTCAATCTTAAAAAACCCTAACTTAGTAGGGAGCATCGCGACAGAGGGTACTCTTTGGTATAACTTCTGGTTCGTAGTTGAACAAGGAGGATGGACAATCTTCAATCAAATGCCAGTAGTATTCGCACTTGGTATTCCAATCGGTCTTGCTAAAAAAGCAAATGGTCGTGCTGCATTAGAAGCGTTCTTAATCTACATGGTTTTCAACTACTTCATCAACGGATTCTTAACTCAATTCAAATTCTTTGGAGTAGATGTAACACCAGCTCTTAAATTACCTACAGGTATTACAAGAATCGCTGGAGCAATCACATTAGATACATCAATCATCGGTTCTATCGTTATTGCATCTATCTCAGTATGGATTCATAACAAATACTTTGACAAAAAACTTCCTGAGTTATTAGGAATTTTCCAAGGTTCAACATTTGTTATCTTAATTGGTTTCCTAATCATGATTCCAGCTGCATTCTTAACAGCTCTATTATGGCCAAAAGTTCAATTAGGAATTGCTGCATTACAAGGATTCTTAAAAGTTTCTGGAGTTGCAGGGGTATTCACTTATACATTCCTAGAAAGAATTTTAATCCCAACAGGATTACACCACTTTATCTATGGACCATTTATGTTTGGGCCAGCAGTAGTAGAAAATGGAATCACAGCTTACTGGGTACAACACATTCAAGAGTTCTCTCAAAGCTCAACTCCATTAAAAGAGTTATTCCCACAAGGTGGATTCTCATTACACGGTAACTCAAAAGTATTTGGATTACCAGCAGCAGCTTTAGCAATGTACGTAACAGCTAAAGATAGCAAGAAAAAAGTTGTAGCAGGGTTATTAATCCCAGCAGCACTTACTGGTTTCTTAACAGGAATCACTGAACCAATCGAGTTCACATTCTTATTCGCAGCACCAATGTTATTCGCTACTCACGCAGTACTAGGTGCATTAATGTCAGCAACTATGTATCAATTTGGAGTTGTAGGTAACTTCGGAAGTGGATTAATCGACTTCTTAGCTCTTAACTGGTTACCAATGTTCAAACACCACTCATCTCAAATGTTTGTTCAAATCGCAATTGGATTAGCATTCTCAGTAATCTACTTCTTCGTATTTAGATTCATGATTCTTAAATTCCAATTAAATACACCTGGTCGTGAAGCAGATGATGCTGAAACAAAACTTTACTCTAAACAAGAGTATCGTGAAAAAGGTAAAGAAGCAGCTAAACCAGAAGTTAGAGATGATGCAGCTACTCAT
Organism: uncultured Gemella sp.; assembly: GCA_938046645.1. Lineage (GTDB taxonomy): Bacteria > Bacillota > Bacilli > Staphylococcales > Gemellaceae > Gemella. The sequence continues at coordinate 9,787 of CALIWM010000161.1, forward strand.
GATGATCAAGCAGTTATCATTCTTGAAGGTTTAGGTGGAAAAGATAATATCGTAGACGTTACTAACTGTGTAACAAGATTACGTGTTAACGTTAAAGATGAAAGCTTAGTTAAAGATGATGAATTCTTAAAACGTTCTGGAGCTCTTGGAGTTGCTCGTAATGGTAAAGCTATCCAAGTAATCATCGGATTCTCAGTAGGACAAGTTAGAGAATCTTTCGAAAAAGAATTACACAAATAAGAATATAAATAAAAAAGAAATTGACGTAAAAGTCAGTTTCTTTTTTATTATGAAGAGATATTAGAGTTGTATACAACCAGAATAAGAAAAAATCTAAGTTGTAAATTGTTCTTAGATTTCTAATACGATTTAATCTTATGCCCCGGACTTCGAAGGAGAAGATACTAGTAAGTTATTAAATATTGTTCTCCTTTGTATTCGAGAGAAGTGCGCTAGGTGTATTTGAGTCTATAATAATATGTTTAAATATTAATAGAGTATTTTTAAATAGAGTGATTAAGGTAAGTTATAGAGGAATAGTAAGGTAAAAAAATACTTGGCAAACATTGTCTGCCAAGTATTTTAATTTATTTATTAGAACGCTGGAGTAGCGTGTCCTTTTGGTTTAAGTTCTTTGTTGATGTAATCTTTAATTTTTTCGCTTGCTAATGCTTTTTTAACTGCTTGAACTTTAGCATCGTCTTTGTTATCTTCGCGAGCTACTAGTGAGATAGCGAATGTTAAGTCTCCTTCTTTTTCAAGAGCTAGACCGTTTTTATCTGGAGTTAATCCTAATTTAGAGATGTAAGTTGGGTAGTTAAATACTAAATCTTTTTCATTGTATGCTTCATTAAGGTTTAGTAAGCTTACTTTAGTGAATTTAAGGTGTTTTGGATTATCTTTGATATCTGCTTCAGTTACTGTAAAGCTGTTTGGATCTTTAAGAGTAATAACTTTAGCGTGATCTAATAAACGTAAAGCACGAGCTAAGTTTGTTGGATCTGAAGGGATAGCTACATCTGCACCATCTTTAAGATCTTTGATATCTTTAAGAGTTTTTGAGTAGAATGCTACAGTAGCGTTGTAAATTGGTTGAATAGCTACAAGGTGAGCATTATTTTTTTGGTTAAATTGTTCCATGAATGGTCTGTGTTGGAAGAAGTTAGCGTCAACTTCTTTATTGTTTAATGCAACGTTAGCTTGAACGTTATCAGAAACTTTAACGATTTCTAAGTTGTAACCGTCTTTTTTAAGATCTTCTTTGATCATTTCTAACATGTCTGTCATTGGAGAAGTGTGAGAAGCTACTTTTACAGTAACTGGTTCTTTCTTCTCTTCTTTTTTAGGTGCTTCAGTTTTGCTTGAACATGCTGTTAAAACTAATAATAATGCAGCTAAGCTAGCTATAAATGAAATTATTTTCTTCATTATATTTTCTCCTATTAAGTATATTTTTTATTTAGAGGTAAGGTTGTTGATTGTATAATATAGATTTTGGATTAGTAATAATATATATTTATTAGAAGGCTGCAGTAGCTTTACCTTCAAAGTTCTTTTGTAAGAAATCTTTAACTTTTTGGCTAGTTAAAGCTTTTTTCACTGCTTGAACTTTTGCATCGTCTTTGTTATCTTCACGAGCTGCAAGAACACCAGCATATGTAAAGTCAGCTTTATCTTCCATTAGAAGTCCATCTTTCATTGGTGTAAGGTTTAATTTAGCAATGTAAGTTGGGTAGTTGAAAACTAAATCTTTTTCTGCGTATGCATCACTTAAGTTTAAAAGACCAACTTCTGTAAATTTAAGATGTTTTGGGTTATCTTTAATATCTTTTACAGTAACGTTATAGCTGTTAGGATCGTTTAATGTGATTAATCCACCATGAGCTAATAATCTTAACGCACGAGCCATATTTGAAGCATCAGACGGAATTGCTACATCAGCACCATCTTTAAGATCTTTAATATTTTTGATATCTTTTGAGTAGAATGCTGGAATTGAGTTATAAACTTTTGCAACAGCTACTAAGTTTGTTTTATTTTTTTCGTTATACTGTTTCATGAATGGTTCATGTTGGAAGAAGTTAGCATCGATTTCTTTGTTTGCTAAAGCAACGTTAGCTTGAACATTATCTGATACTTTTACAATTTCAAGAGTATATCCTTCTTTTTGTAAATCTTCTTTAACTAATTCTAACATGTCAGTGAATGGTGGGACATGAGCAGCAACTTTAATAATCTTGTCTTCTTTTTTTTCTTCTTTTTTATCGCTAGTTTTATTAGAACATGCTGTTAATACAAGCACAAGAGCTAGTAGGCTAGCAACAATAGATAATACTTTTTTCATTAATCTATTTCTCCTTCTTATTTGTGAAACGTTTAGCTAATCCATAACCTATAGATTGAATAATAAATACATATATAATAAATATTATTACTATTAAATACATTAGATCATAATTGTATTCTTGATATCCATATCTAAATGCAAATTCACCAAGACCACCTGCTCCGATTACTCCCATTACAGTAGTATACGCTAGTAAACTAATTGTAGTATAGGTGAATGATAAGATTAAGTTATCCATTGTAGCAGGTAATAAGAAGTATCTAATAATTTGAATTTTAGTTGCTCCCATACTTATAGCTCTATCTACAATCTTTTTAGGAACATTAATAAGGGCTTGTTCAACAAATCGTGCATAGATACTTACACCGACTAGTGTAAGAGGCAAGAGTGCTGCAATATTCCCAAAAGATGTTTTAAATAGAAATCTATTTACAGGGATTAATATGAATACAAAAATTAGAAACGGAACACTACGTAGGGCATTAAGAGAAATGCTAAGTCCTTCATAAACTGCTCTATTCTTTAATAAATAATCACGACTGAAAGCAAAAAGCATGATACCTAATGGTAGGGAAATGAAAAATACTGTTAACATAGAGTAAATCATCATATAGTTTGTTTCCCAAAATGCTTTCATAATACCATCGTAATTGGCTTTAAATAAATCAATCATTTAATAAAAACTCCTTTACGTAGTTATAGTAATTACTGTCGTAATCATCTTTTGCATTTTTGTTAGGTACGACAATATCTTTTATTGTAGAATCATCGATAACTACCACTCTGTCACAGAAGTTCTTCAGTAATGAAAGACTGTGTGAAATCATAACAATTGAAATATCAGTTGTAGTTCGTAGTTTATTTAAAAGAGCGAAAATCTCTTTCTCACTATTAGTGTCTAAAGCAGAACTGATTTCATCACAAAGTAGAACTTCAGGTTCTTGTAGTAGTGCCATAGCAATTGCGACTTTTTGTTGTTCACCACCACTTAAGCTACCACAAAGACTATTTTTTAGTCTCGTAATATTCATGAATTCAAGAATATCATCTATTTTCTTTTTATCAACAGAAACCTTATTTAGTTTGTATACTAAACTTAAATGATAATATACACTTTTATTATCAATAAGATTAGAGTGTTGGAATATGTATGCTAGGTTTTTTCTAGTTTTTCTAAGGGTACTTGCATCCATAGATTTTATAGAAGAGTTTTTGTAAAGTATATCTCCGCTATCATATGAAACAATCCCGTTGATCATTTTAAGAATTGTACTTTTACCTGTACCATTTCTTCCGATAATTCCAATAACTTCTTTCTTATTGATATCAAATGATATATTTTCTAATTTGAAGTTAGCATCTTTATATTGTTTTGATACGTTTTTTAATTGAACTATCATAATATACCTCCAATGAAAACTATACCACTTTCGGAAAAGGATTTCAAGGGTTTTGTTTAATTTTTTAAGATTATTTGTTCATATTGTTCTGTGCATGTTTGATAGTGTTTATACATCTGTTGTGCGAATTTTTTTATTTTGTACTGATACAGTTTGTTGGTGTAGATTTAAGTTGGTTTTAAAAATAGAAAGAAAATAGTAAATATTACTATTATTATAGCAATCTGTATAGTTTTTATTTAAAAGATATGAAATGAATTGTATTAGAATAAAAATAAAAAGTAGATTATTTTTTTTTATTACAGAATGAAAATTTAATGTATTTAATAAAAAATTTGTGTTTATATTTTCTAAAAATGTTCTTATATAATTCTTTATTTATTTTGTTGAATCGTTTATAATTATAGTTATGGTCTAAGGAGGTAATCTATGAAAAAATTGACAATAGTAGATATAGCGAAAATGGCCGGAGTAGGTACTACTACTGTCTCTAGATACTTTAATGGTGGAAATTTAAAAAAAGAAACAAGAGAAAGAATTAGGGAAATAGTAGATAAGTATAACTACACGCCGAACACTTTTGCTAAAGCGTTAAAAAGTACTGATAGTAAGATTATCGGAGTAATAGTTCCATGTTTGCACTCTTATATCAGTGGAAATACTTTAAAATATCTTGACAAAGAATTAAAGGAAAATAATTATGAGACACTAATAATGAATGCAAATTTTGACGAGAATAAGCAATTGGAATATATAAAAAAATTGGCGCGAATGAATGTAGATGGGATTATTTTGTTACCTACTACAATGAGTAAAGCATATGAAAGTACTATTAAATCTATAGATGTCCCTGTTGTTATGTTAGGACAAGAAGGTGAGTATACATATAGTGTTGAGTACAATGATTTCAATGCTGCTAGAGATTTAACGAATTATGTATTAGCAAGCGGTCATAAAAAAGTAGCATACTTAGGTGTTAGAGAGGACGATGTTGCAGTAGGATACTACAGAAAATTAGGGGTTATAAGAGCATTAGAAAAGTACAATCTAGAACCTAAGAATATATTAATTACTAATTTCGGAATGGAAGAAGGATATGAAATAGTAAGAGAGAATATAGAAAAGTTAAAAGAAGACAGTTGTTTAATTTGTGCAACTGACAATTTGGCTTACGGGGCAATAAAGGCTCTTGAAGAAGAGGGATTAAATGTAGGTGAAGATTATTCTGTAGCAGCATTTGGAGATTATACTTCATCTTCATTATTAAAATCACCATTAACAACGATAAAATTTGATCTAAAAGATGCGGCTAAGCAGACGGTAGAAATGTTATTAAATATAATAAAAAAAGAAGAGACAGCTATGAAACGATTAATTGGTTATGAATTAAAAACAAGAAATAGTGTAGTTGATTTAAACAAGATGGAGAATAAAAATGACTAAAATAAAAGCAATTTTTTTTGATATTGATGGAACGATTAGAAGTTTTAAAACAAAAACAATTCCTGAAAATACAGCAAATACTTTAAAAAAATTAAAAGAACAAGGGATTAAGATATTTATAGCTACAGGAAGAGCACCATTTCATACTACATTTTTAAATGATTTATTAGATTTTAAATTTGACGGTTATATTACGATAAACGGGCAATATTGCTATTTAGAAAATGGTGAAGTTTTAAATGATAAGATATTATCTCAAGAAGATATAAAAAATGTCCTTCCTTATTTTAAAGAGAATAAGATTGCGTGTGACTTTGCATTATTAGATGGAGCATTTATGAATTTGAAAAATTCAAGGGTGAAATGGTTAGAAGATGAGCTTGGAGATCCAGAACGTTTTAAAGAAGACCCATTAGCATATGATAAAGCAATTAGTGAAAAAATCTATCAGCTTAATGTCTTTGTATCAGAAGAGGAAGAAGCGGGCTTTTTAGCATATATGCCTAATTCAAAAGCGGCAAGATGGACTACTCATTTTACTGATGTCATTCCAAAAGATGGTGGAAAAAATACTGGAATTGATGCGGTTATAGCACACTTTGGTATTAAATTAGAGGAAACTATGGCATTTGGTGATGGTGGTAATGATATAGATATGCTTAAACATGCTGGAATAGGTGTAGCAATGGGGAATGCTGGAGAGAATGTTAAAGAGATTGCAGATTATATCACGACAAGCGTAGATGATGATGGAATAACAAATGCGTTAAAACATTTTAATGTAATATAAAAATGAAGACTAGAAGAATTTTAATAAATCTTCTAGTCTTTAATTATTTACTAAATTTTTCTAAAAATATTTCAACACTTTCTTTAGGCATTATGACAGTAAGCTTGTCATTAGCTTCTAAAACTGTTGTTCCTT
>CALIWM010000162.1:0-7882 GCA_938046645.1 uncultured Gemella sp.
CAAAAAGCTCTATAATTTCTACAGTGGTTTTACCCACTACAGAAATTATAGAGCCGTTATTGGTCTGTCCTTTTTATTAATGAATCTTCTAGTACTTCAAGATATGGTAAAAATAATCTCTAAGTATTTCTTGACAAGAGCATGCTATTACTATAAAATAATATGGTATGTTTAGTAACTGATCAAAAATAGCCGGCTAAACGAATACGAAAATTTATCAGGAGGTATTCAACGTGAAACGTACTTATCAACCAAGTAAAATCCGTCGTCAACGTAAACACGGATTCCGTCACCGTATGTCAACTAAAAACGGACGTCGCGTTCTTGCAGCTCGTCGTCGTAAAGGACGTAAAGTTCTTTCAGCTTAAGGCAACAAAAAAGCAATGGTGCTCGAGACTGTTGCTTTTTTTGCTGTCTTTACGGAACCATTATCTGTGCTAGTGGTTCCGTAAAGCTTTTAGCGATGTATCAAATAGTCCTCCTACTAAAGTGTTTTATTAGATAAGGTTTCCCGACCACTAATTAATATATTAAAGGAGGATTTTTGTTGAGACAGAATAATAGTTTAGCACATACTACATGGAATTCTATGTATCATATTGAGTTCGCACCCAAATATTGACGTCAGATAATTTATGGGAAATACAAAGCAAGTATTGGTCAAATTTTACGGTTAATATGTGAAAGAAAAGGCGTTGAAATTCATGAAGCAGCAGCTTGCTCAGATCATATTCACATGTTAGTGAGTATACCATCGAAGCTAAGTATTTCCTCATTTATGGGATATTTAAAAGGTAAAAGTGCATTAATAATGTTTGATAAACACGCCAATTTAAAATATAAATATGGGAATCGCAAATTTTGGTGTCGAGGCTTTTATGTTGATACGGTTGGGCAAAATCAGAAGCGAATTGAAGAATATATTCGTAATCACTTACAAGAAGACGTGATAGCAGATCAGCTAAGTCTATTTGAGGAGTATGATCCGTTTACAGGTGAGAAGAATAAGAGAAAGTAATCTTAAAGAGACCCGCTAGACGGGTCAGCTAGCAAAGGTGGTGCTGAAGGGAAACCATTCGGTAGGCCTTTAGGCCTCGGCCGGTAGCAGAGGCTTTCAGCCAAAGAGCAAGCCACCCGTTCTCACGGGTGGTTTTGACTCACTTAGTTGACTTTAATATTTAAAAGTTTATACTGTTATTGTATATAATCATAATGAACGTAAACAACAAATATATGTATATTGTTTATATTATGGTTGTATGTGTAATAATAATTAAAGGAGAGACTATGACGGCCGTTATTACAGGGATTGGGATTACGTCATCATGTGGTAATAGTGATGATGAAATAAACCATCATATTGGACTTGGTAGTTCAGGAATATCTGATATCACTTATTTTGATACAAACGACTTTATTGGAAAGAAAGCAGGGAGTATCGATAACCAAATATGGGATCATGTTAAGAGTATTTCCCGGAATCGGAATGTTGATATCAGTAGTGCATTATCAATTTATACAATTGGTAAGTTATTAAGTAACCATCATATTAAAGATCATTCCAGAGTTGCTATTTCATTAGGTTCATGCAATGGAGGTCTCGATTCATTTACTAAATATATTGAAGATGGACGATTAAGTGATTTGAAGAATTATCCAGTATACAAACAAGCTTCTGATATTGCCGATTATTTTGGTTTTGTTGGCCCTAAGTATACATTTAATTCTGCTTGTGCCGCAAGTGGTAATGCGATTACCTTTGCATCTGATTTAATTGAATCTGATGATATCGACTATGTGATTGCGGGTGGTTGTGATCCTATGTCCAAATGGGTCTTGGCAGGATTTAATTCTCTTAGAGCACTCAATTCAGAAAACTGCATACCTTATGGTAAAGATTATGGATTAAATTTAGGTGAAGCAGCTACATTCTTTATTATTGAAAGTAAAAATCAAGCGATTAGAGAAAATAAGAAAATTTATGGTGAAATTGTGGGATATGGTTTGAGTAATGATGCCTATCATCCTACGGCACCAGATAAAGATGGTAAAGGGATTGCAACTGCCATTTCAATGGCACTGGAAAATTCAAGTTTAGAGCCGAATGATATATTTTATATTAATTCACACGGTACTGGTACTAGAGCTAACGATCTAGCTGAGTATAATGGTTTTAAACGGGTGTTTAAAGATAAGCTTCCTTTTATAAGTTCAATGAAAGGATATGCAGGGCATAATCTAGGTGCAGCGGCAAGTACTGAACTTGCTTTCTCTTTGATTGGAATTAATAATAAAGTCATTTATCCAAATTATGGATTAAAGGAATATAGGGAGGGATGTGAAGATGAACAAATCTTAAAGCATCCGGTTTTTCTAAATGATCAAAAGGATATTTACATTTTAAATAATAATGCTGCATTCGGAGGACAAAATGTGGCAATAGTTCTTCATATTAATTTAGAAAATAATTATTCGCTTGATATAGAAGATGTTGTTGAAGATAAAAAAGTATACATTGATGGCTGGTCTCAGGCTATAAATGACTGTTATAGTAGCTCTGAAAATAGAGTCGGTAATATCGATGATAAAAAACCACTTAAGAGTATCTACTCATCACTGTACAAAAGAAGGATGAACGCATTAACACAATATAGCATAATTGCTGCAAAGCTTGCATTGAATGAAGAACAGTCTGATGATTTTGGATTAATATATGGAACACCGTTTGGGAGTCTAAATTCAACGGAAAAATATGTTAATTCAATACAAGATCATGGTTTTTCAAATGCAAGCGGTGCACATTTTCCTGATTTAGTTTTAAATTCTACGGCAGGAAGAATTTGTCAATCCCTAGGATTGAAAGGTTTCAGTAGTTCTTGTAGTTCAGGCCCTAATGAGGGGGGTAAAACTTTATCACTTGCATTTGAAGCGTTAAAACAAGATAGAACTAAAAAATTATTAGTTGGAATAGGACAAGAGAAAAGCAAATTTGCCTCAAAATTAATTCAGAAAGAGGTTTGCAATTATGCGAGCTTCTTTAATCTAAAAAATTATAGGACTGAAAAAACAATTGCTGAGTTAGTTTCAGTTAAAATTAAAGGGTTTATGGATGGCGAGGATTTGCTAAAGAAATTAAAATTGAGTTTAGTCGAAATAGGTGATTTTCATGATTATTCAAAAGTTATAGTACTTAACAATACAAATCATGATATATATCACGTATTAAAAGAAACAGGATTTGGCAATATAGATTATATCAACGAAAATGATAACCTCATAGATGAGAGTTTTAATCGATTAATGAGTAATCTGATACTAAATAAAGTTTTATTAATATCAATTACGGATAATCATGAGTTAGCGTTGGTGTCTACAAAAAATATGGAGGAATAGAAATGCAATATACACTTGAAGAAATTAAAAATATTTTGAAAGAAGAAGTTTTAATAAACAGACTAGAGCTTGATGATGTGGAGGCAAGTGATATTAGTGATGATGAAAATTTGTTTGATGAAGATGGTTTAGCACTTGATTCAGTTGAAGCCTTGGATATTATTACAGGGATTAGTGAAATATTTCAGGTTGACACGAATTCTTTAACTCAGGAAGAAATTAATAATAATTTCAAATCTGTTAATGATATTGCTAGTTTTATTGCGAATAATCAATAGGTAATAATATGAAAAAGTCAGTTTTTATTACTGGGATTACTGGTGGTTTAGGAATGGCAATGACAGAGGTATTTATAAACAATGGATATGAGGTTTCTGGTACCTGCACAGTTAATTCATCTCGAAAAGAATCATTTTTAGCTAGTTATCCGTATGTGAAATTGTATGAAGTCGATAATAGAGAGATTTTAAGTTTGGAAAGTTTATTTAATAATATATTTGAAGGAGGTTCCCCAAATATATTGATAAATAATTCGGGAATTGTAAACGATTCTTTTATAGCTACAATGCCTAATGAGCATTTTTCTAAAGTAATTGATGTTAACCTAATATCTGCATGGCTTATTTCCAAATCATTTATCAATAATATTGATACTGAAGAAAGTAATTATAAGATAATTAACATTTCATCAATATCTGGAATTATTGGTAAAGAAACTCAAACTAATTATGCGTTAACAAAGGGAGGTCTGATTGGCTTAACACAATTATTAGAAAGGACAACTAATATTGGATCGATTTGTATTGCTCCTGGATTAATTGACACAGATATAAAGAAAAAAATGAGTTTGAAATCACTTAAAGAATTTGAAAATACAATATTGGCGCACCGCTTAGGAACTCCCATTGAGATTGCTAACTTCATTTTTGCACTATCAGGTGATGATATTAGTTATTGTAACGGTGCAACCTATACTGTGGATGGAGGAGTATTAAAGTGATATATAATAATGAAAAATTCTGTAAAGAATATTTCGATTTATGTTTAAAAAGTAAATATGCTAAAGATAAGGAAATACTTATTATTCCCCCAGTTGCTATTGATGAGAGTTCCTACTTAGATTCTGACTTAGTAATTTTTGAAACTAAGGAGGTCTTAAATGAACTTTTTTCTGAGGTGCAAATGAGTATTAGAGAAATGATGAAGCACAAGAGTGGTGCGGTGATTTTTTTGTTAAAACCATTATATTCGAAAAGTGGAATAGATTATTCGCCCATCTATAATTTTTCAGTTGAGAGCTTTATGAAGTCTTTAGCAAAAGAGCTATTTCCATTTAATATTCAAACTATGTGTATAGTACTACCTTTTTCTAGTGAAAATAAGGTTCAAAAAAAGTTAAATCTACTAGCACTTAAGTATAGAGGAATTACAAAGGAAAAACAGATTGAATTTTTAGACAGTCTTATTTCTAATGTTGAAATCTTAAATGGTCAGAGTATTACTATGGGTTGTGGATATAATTTAATAAAGTGAGGGAAAAAGTGATTTTTGAGAATGATAAAATTGAAAAGATGTTACCTCAGAAGGAACCATTTAAATTTGTGGAAAGTATAACCTGCTTTGATGGGGACAGTAAAACACTTGTTGCCCGTCAGAACTTTCCGATTGATTCATACTTTCTTAAGGGACATTTTCCAAATAACCCAATTATTCCAGGAGTTTTATTGATTGAATGTATGGCACAATCTGCTCTTTTACTATTATCATTATTATTTTCCAAAAAAGTAAATTTAGGATATTTGGTAAAAACAGAAAATTTTAAATTTTTCAATGTGGTCAGACCTTCTACTAATATAGAAATTAATGTTACATTAGAAAAACAAGTAGGTTCATATTTTTATATAAGTGGTGTAATTTATAATTTGGAAGAACAAAAGAAAGTTGCAAAAGGTAAAATTGTTTTGTTTATGTAGAAAGTGACGTACAGATGCTTAAAATTACCGATGATATTTTTAGAATTGTATACACACAAGAAGATGATTTACCTGATGTGAATTCATATTTTGTGAAAAGTAAAAAACTATTGATTGATGCAGGACCAGATTCATTGCAAAATCTAAAAATTTTAAAAAACTCATTAAGAGAGGCTAATATGGACCTGTCTGACATAGAGTTTGTTATTGTTACCCACCATCACTTAGATCATTCAGGATTATTATCTAGACTTCCGTCAAATATCAAAGTTATTGCTCCTGATAACCTTAAATACTATGGTTCAAGTAAGTATTTAGATGATATTAGTACTTTTTTTTCAGCTTCAAATTTTTCAGAGGAATTTTCTTTTGCAATTAGAAAAAATTTTTTGAGAGAGTATAGTCCAGCACTTTCAAATTTGAAATACATTCCCTATAAACAATCAAAAACTCTTCAAAAAAACTTAGGAATAGAGATAACTCAAATGATAGGTCATTCGAGTTCGGATTTAATAATTAAGATAGATAATTTTCTTTTTACAGGGGACATTGTTTTACCCAAAGTATTTTTTAATTGTATATTTGAATTAGACGAGAAAAATCAAATGGGACTGTCTGGTCAAAGAAGTAGTTACAAAAAGGAGTTAGATTTTATTCTAATGAATCAAGAAGACTTAGTTCTTCCCGGACATAGCCATCCATTAAATAAGGATGAAACGAAAAAAATAATTAATGATTCAAAAAGACGAATGAGAAGAACCGAAACTAGGGTAAGAAAACTGTTGGAACAAGGGGAACTATCAATTGAGGAAGTTTCTCAATCAATTTTTGGTAGCTTTATGGAATATAGTACTTTTTTGCCTTTTTCCGATATTTGTAGTATATTTAATGAATAAGATAAAAGTTTTCAAATTAATGGAAAGCGAGGATTTTTCGCTTTGCTTCACAGTTTTTGATCAAAAATTTCGAAAGAATAGTTTACTTCATAGAAAGATTAGACGTAGAAATCAGCATAATATAGGTAAAACCCTAAAATTTTTATTAGAAAACCGTTCAAAGAGATTTACATCAGTGTCACATAAAGATAGCATTGTTGTTGTTGTTTCATCAAAGTATCCTGTAGGAATTGATATCGAGAGAATTAAGAATGAGTCAATTCGTTCTACAGTTTTAAGTAGTGACGAGAAATTGTTACTCACCTCCTTTTCATTCACAGAAATTTGGACATTAAAAGAAAGTATTTCCAAATTAGTTGAAACTGGCTTACCAACGATTGATACTGTATCTGTAACGAGAATTGATGATGAGGTAGTGACGTCTAAAATAAAGAAAAATGGAAAAATTAATATTAGAAAATACTATTTTAAACATTTGAGGCTCGTTTACGGTACAGAATGTTACAAATTTTGCTTGGTATGGCAAGGTTAAGGAGGTCTAGTTTTGAAAGGAAGAGATGTAATTCTTGGTATTCTAAGTAAACAAGAAAGAACGGGATATGAAATTAAAGAAATTTTTCAGAGCCAATTATCTTACTTTTATGATGGTACTTATGGGATGATTTACCCAACTTTAAAAAAACTCGAGCAAGACGGATTGGTATCTAAAAGGGTTATTATGCAAACGGGTAAGCCAAATAAAAATATATATTCAATCACTGCCAGTGGTGAGAAGGAATTACAAAAGTATCTTGAATCTAATGTTATTGAAGAATCCTTTAAATCAGATTTTTTGATGAGATTGTTCTTTGGTGTTAATCTAACAGACGAAGAATTGATTCGCCTACTTAAAGATGAAATAAAGAATAAAGAGAAAAAAATTGTTCAACTCACTAATAATCTTAAGACTTGGAAAGACGAAGGAATAACTAAGACACAGGAATTGACCATTAGGTATGGGTTAGCACAGTATGGTGCCACAAAAGCGGTATTGGAAGAGGAATTAAAAAAAATTAATAAATAAATTGGTCCCTTGTAGATTTTGTTTCGTGTATACTAGTATCGTAGAGTAAGTAATTAATTTCAAGTGTTATTGACTCTGTTCGATTCTATTGAGTGATGAAGTTTCTAAAACTGAAGCCCAATTGTTTAATGTTTTTTATGAACTTATTTATAGTTTTAAGTTTTATGTTTGAATAGTCTGTTTATAGAGTCTACTATTTCATAGTCTTAAGCCACAAAAGCTAAGTCGCCCTTCCTTGAGACCAAATTCACCCTATTATAGTTGGGAGCTTGTCATAATGTTCCTTGAAAGTAAACTGGTCAAGCTTACGATAGACAGTGGACGTCGACACACGAAGTCTTCTGGCAATATCCGTTAGTGCTACCTTCACAGTTAGGAGTTGTGCAACTTTTTGTCGAATAAGATTGTAGGTTTGGTAGTTTTTCTCGACGATTGATGTCCTAGCTACCGTTACTCGCTGACAGTTTTTACACTGGAAACGATGTTTCTTAAGACGCATTAGTGTTGGAGTTCCAGCTTGCTCGAGAAGAGGGATTTTAGAAGTTTTTTGAAAGTCG
>CALIWM010000163.1:0-10786 GCA_938046645.1 uncultured Gemella sp.
CAATCGAACCCGGAGATAGCTGGTTCTCCTCGAAATAGCTTTAGGGCTAGCCTCGACTTAGTCAGACGGAGGTAGAGCACTGAATTCCTGAGGGGGCGTCAAAGCCTGCCAAGGGATATCAAACTGCGAATGCCGTCCTGATGATGGTCGGGAGTCAGACTGCACGAGATAAGTTGGGCAGTCAAAAGGGAAAGAGCCCAGACCTACAGCTAAGGTCCCAAAATACGTGTTAAGTGGAAAAGGATGTGGGATTTCGAAGACAGCTAGGATGTTGGCTTAGAAGCAGCCACACATTCAAAGAGTGCGTAATAGCTCACTAGTCGAGAGGTCCTGCGCCGAAAATTTCCGGGGCTGAAACACGATACCGAAGCTTAGGAATGTAGCAATACATTGGTAGAGGAGCAATCTCAGAGTGCCGAAGCGCTACCGCAAGGAAGCGTGGAGTTCTGAGAAGAGAGAATGCCGGAATGAGTAGCGAGAATGATGTGAGAATCATCATGGCCGAATATCCAAGGATTCCAGGGTAAAGCTGATCTGCCCTGGGTAAGTCGGGACCTAAGGCGAGGGAGAGATCCGTAGTCGATGGACAGCAGGTTCATATTCCTGCACCTGACATGATCAGAACTGTGGGGACACAGGAACAAAACCGGACCCGGGAGAGCAAAGACCGGGCGAAGCGAAGCTAGGAGTGCGGTAGGCAAATCCGCCGCACAATCCGAAAGCGTGACAGGGAGCGAAATATAAGTAGCGAAGCCGGTGGAGGAACTGTCGAGAAAAGCCGCTATTGTATCATGTCAGCCCGTACCGCAAACCGACACAGGTGGATGAGGAGAGAATCCTAAGGCCGGCGGGAGAAGCATTGTTAAGGAACTCGGCAAAATGACCCCGTAACTTCGGGAGAAGGGGTGCTGCAGAGATGCAGCCGCAGAGAAAAGGCTCAAGCAACTGTTTAGCAAAAACACAGGTCTATGCGAAACCGTAAGGTGAGGTATATGGGCTGACGCCTGCCCGGTGCTGGAAGGTTAAGAGGAGAGGTTAGCTAAGGCGAAGCTTTGAATTTAAGCCCCAGTAAACGGCGGCCGTAACTATAACGGTCCTAAGGTAGCGAAATTCCTTGTCGGGTAAGTTCCGACCCGCACGAAAGGCGTAATGATTTGAGCGCTGTCTCAACAATGCACCCGGTGAAATTGAAGTACCAGTGAAGATGCTGGTTACCCGCGCCAGGACGGAAAGACCCCATGGAGCTTTACTCCAGTTTGGTACTGGGATTCGGTGCTGCATGTACAGGATAGGTGGGAGACTGAGAGCCCAGGACGTCAGTCCTGGAGGAGTCGCTGTTGGGATACCACCCTTGCAGTATTGGATTTCTAACCTGCGGCCGTGACCCGGTCGGGGGACAATGCCAGGCGGGGAGTTTGACTGGGGCGGTCGCCTCCGAAAGGGTATCGGAGGCGCTCAAAGGTTCCCTCAGAATGGTCGGAAACCATTCAAAGAGTGCAAAGGCAGAAGGGAGCTTGACTGCGACACCGACGGGTGGAGCAGGTACGAAAGTAGGACTTAGTGATCCGGTGGTATAAAGTGGGATTGCCATCGCTCAACGGATAAAAGCTACCCTGGGGATAACAGGCTTATCACTCCCAAGAGTTCACATCGACGGAGTGGTTTGGCACCTCGATGTCGGCTCATCGCATCCTGGGGCTGAAGTCGGTCCCAAGGGTTGGGCTGTTCGCCCATTAAAGCGGTACGCGAGCTGGGTTCAGAACGTCGTGAGACAGTTCGGTCCCTATCCGTCGTGGGCGTAGGAAATTTGAGAGGAGCTGTCCTTAGTACGAGAGGACCGGGATGGACGTATCAATGGTGTACCAGTTGTCACGCCAGTGGCATAGCTGGGTAGCTAAATACGGAAGGGATAAGAGCTGAAAGCATCTAAGCATGAAGCCCCCCTCGAGATGAGATTTCCCACGGATATTAAGACCCCTTGAAGACGACAAGGAGAATAGGTTAGGAGTGTAAGCACGGTAACGTGTTCAGCTGACTAATACTAATAGGTCGAGGACTTAATCAAGTGAAAGTTCTTTAGAAGTAACTGTTGACAAATAGAAAAAAGATGATATAATATGTATATGAAGTTTTCGTCTGGTGGCGATAGCGAAGAGGACACACCTGTACCCATACCGAACACAGAAGTTAAGCTCTTTAGCGTCGAATGTAGTTGGGCTTACGCCCTGTGAGACTAGAACGTTGCCAGGCAACAGTGAGAGCCTTCCATTTGGAAGGTTCTTTTTTTTATTTATAATAAGAAGATCAAATAATTAAAGAGACCTTACTACTTAAATAGGGTCTCTTTAGTTTTCGTTATTTTTTAGTTCTATGGATATATGGTTTTCTTTCTGCTGGTTTAATTTCACCCATGATTGAGTAAATATTAGTATCTGTTGCCAATAAAGCATGTCCACAAGGAGCTTCAAAAGGAATTTCTCCTAATTGATACCAGCGGTTTTCTTTTAAGTTGTAGACTAGTTCTTTTTTATTCCATTTATAGTCGCTTACAGGACGTCTGAAGTATGCGTCACGATATTTCGCATGATCTTCACCTTGTAATGTTGTTAAGTTGAATACTGCATCTTTCCATACATCTTTGTTGAAACCACCGATTACTAGAAGTTCATCTTCGTTTAATTGAGCCCAATCAGCACCTAGTAGAGATACTTCTTCGTTATCGATAACTACATCAGCTAGTTGAGTCCATTCTTTTGTTTCTAAGTTTACTTTATATCCATCGTTATAAGTTTCACTAGCACCACCACCATATACATAAAGTTCATTGTTATATACATAGCTAACTGCTTGATTACGTAATTTTCCAGGGAATTCTGAAAATACTTCGAATTTCTTAGTTTCTAAATCATATGCATAAAGTTCATTGTTATTAGATCCGTTAATAGATCCGATACCGAAGTATAGTTTATTGTCGTGAATTTTTGCGATAACATTTTCTACTGTAAGTGGAAGAGTGTCAACTACTTCAACTTTTAATTTATTATCAACAACTGTGAATGCTAATAATTCTGATGATGTTTCAGTTTTATTCGCAATGTAGTATAAAGTATCATTATATACTGCACTTGGCCCATATGCTAGAGGATAGTCGAATTGAATTTGATCTAATAAAGTTACTCCATCAGCTGTTTCTTCATATAGATATACATCTTTATGGTTTACCTTAACTCCTCCATCAACAGGAAGTCCACTTGGGAAGTTAGCACCTCCACCAAAGACTAGTTTATTGCCTAATACTCCTTTAACTAACCCTGCTGTACCTATATTATTTTCGTAGCCTTTTTGAGCCGCTACAGTAGCTATATTTGTCCATTTTAGTTGTGTACTCATTATTTATAGTACCTCCCTATTATTTTAAAAATCAAACGCTTACATTAATACATTTATTAGAGTGGGAGGGTTCGACTAGTGATTCTAGTTTAGTCGAGGGCCACTCCCACAAATTTTGTTATTTAAAGTCTGCTTCTTTGTCTACTATTACATATACACTAGGGTGATTTTTTAGAACAGTACAAGGAATATTTTCAGTTATTTCCTTACCTTCTACTAAACTCTTAATAGCGTGTTGTTTAGCTTCTCCGAATGCCAATAAGATTATATGTTTAGCACGCATAATATCTTTTATTCCCATAGTAACAGCTTGTTTTGGTACTAGATTAATATCATTGTTAAAAAATCTAGAGTTTGCTTTTATTGTTTCTTGTTTTAAATCAACAATATGTACCCCAGTATCAAAAGATGTACCTGGTTCATTAAATCCGATGTGACCATTTGAACCAACACCTAATAGTTGAACGTCAATATTAGCATTATTAAGCGCTTCTTGGTAAGATTTAAGAGCATCTTCTAAATCTTCAGCACTTGCATCAGGAATATGAGTATTTTCTTTTACTATATCAATGTGATCGAATAGATTAGTTTCCATGAATTTATGGTAGCTTTCTGGGTGATCATAGCTAATTCCTACATATTCATCTAAATTATAAGATTTCACATTTTTATAGCTGAAATTACCTGCTTTGTGGTCTGCGATCATTTCTTCGTATAAAGCTATAGGTGATCCTCCAGTAGCAAGACCTAGTGTTGAATTTTCATCAATTAAACTTTTTAAAATTTTGTATGCTTCTTTTGAAGCTTCTTTTTTAGAATCAAAAACTAAATATTTCATAGAATTACCCCTTACTTTTTAATCTTCTTTTTTATAAACTTCTTCTCCGCGTGCGAATGTTGTTAGTACTTCGTATGTAGGACTAATAACAACAAGGTCAGCATCAAAGCCAACTTTGATTTTACCTTTACGATCGGCAAAGCCTAACATTTCTGCAGGATTTTTAGTACAAGAATTAATGGCAGCATCTACAGGAACTAAAGCATCTTCAATTAAAACGCGTAGTCCATCGATAACTCTTAGTGTAGAACCTGCTAAACGCCCGTCATCACGGTGAGCACTACCATCTTCATATATTTCCATATTTTCTCCACCGAAGATGTAAGAACCACGTCCACAACCTTTAGCACATAGTGAATCGGTAATCATAATTCCGTGATCGCGACCTTTAGCTGTGAAGTATGTATTTAAAGCATCTGTAGTAGAGTGGATACCATCACAGATAATTTCTCCATAAGCATCACGTGCACGTAATGCAAATCCTACTTGCCCTCCGTCACGATGATGGAAACCAACCATTCCATTATAAACGTGAGTTTGCGAAGTTGCACCGTTAGCGAATGCTAGATAACTTTCTTTATAGTTACAAGCAGAGTGTCCTAGACTTACACGAATTCCTTGGCTTACAAGGTATTTAGTAAGTTTGTAGTCGATGTCTTTTTCACAAGCTATAGTAATAAGTCTAATTAGATTTTTACTAGCTGCTTGGAATTTTTTAAATTGTTCAACACTAGGTGTTTGGATGCAACTTAAAGGTTGAGCACCACGTTTTTCTACATCAAGATAAGGACCTTCGAAGTGAATACCTAAAATTTCGGCACCTTCGTAACCTTCTTCATATACTTTTGCTACATTAGCTACAGCTTTTAGAAGAACTTCTTCAGTTTGTGTAATTGTTGTTGGTAAAAATGATGTTACTCCCTCAGAAACGATATTTTTAGTCCAGTTACGAAGCCCCTCTTCGTTAACATCATTTGTATCATAACCATAAGCTCCATGAGTATGTACATCTATAAAACCAGGTAAAATACGGTTAGAGCCGAAATCGTAATCGACTTTATCGAATGCATCATAATCATAAACGGCAGTAATTTTTTTATCTTCTACTTCTATAATAAGAGGAAGAAATTGTCCGCTTGACCAAACTTTTTTACTTTTTATTAGCATAATAGCACCCCTTTTTTTAAAAAAATTTCTATCTTTAAATTTAATGTGTTAAATCTTCTTTAATTTAATGTTAACACATTTTAAATATGTTTGTAAAGTAGAAAAGTAAAAGTTTTCAAAATTAATTTAAAGGTGTTTTTGGTAGTTTTTATAAATAGAGGAGTTGCTGATTTTTTAATAGAAAAATTTAAGGTGTTATGTTAACGGAAGAGGGAAAATACGTGAAAAGAGAGTGAGTCGATAATTATAGTTTCTGAGAAATTGAATTTTAACGAAGCTCTCTCCATAAAGTTTATTAGCTATCTAAAAGAAAATTTAAATAGCTAATAAAACACAGTATTCATATATATCGCTAATGCGAATGTCAAAGAAAAAAGGATAGTATAATAATTATCAAAATATAAATCAAAAATAAAATAATTATATTTTAATATAGTTTATTCAAATGAATAGAGTGGAGTATAGAAATTAATAAGAAAAAAAAGCAATATAATATATTGTTAATAACAATAAAAACACAAGATACTTACTATTGACTTTGACTATAAGAGGAATATAATTATATTGAGGATAAAGTTACTGATTTTATAGAAGTAATTTTATTTTAACTTATTATATAAGAGGTTGACAATATGGATAAATCAAGATTAACCTTTCTTGGTGTAATAATAACAATAGGAATAATATTTGGTGATATAGGGACTTCTGTTCTTTATGTTATGAAATCATTCGTTCATAATACTGATGCAACGATGAATGAAAACTTAGTTCTAGGGTTTGTTAGTTTAATATTTTGGGTAATGACTTTACAGACTACGACAAAATACGTAATGATAGCGCTGAAAGCCGATAACAAAGGTGAAGGAGGGGTATTCTCACTTTTTGCCTTAATAAAAAATAAAACAAGACGTAGCGTAGCATTATTAGCGATGATAGGAGGTGCAACACTTCTTGCGGATGGGATAATAACCCCTGCAATTACAGTAACCTCTGCGGTTGAAGGATTACATGATATTATTCCTTCTATAAATACCAATGATGTAATTATCTTAGTGCTTTTCATCTTTGTATTTATTTTTTCATTTCAACGTTTTGGAACGAAAAAAATAGGTTCACTCTTTGGACCTATAATGAGTTTATGGTTTCTATCATTATTATTTTGGGGAGTGAAATCTATAACTACTAGACCGGAAATATTAAAAGCTATAAATCCTAAATATGCACTTCAGTTGCTAATCAGTTATCCTGGTGTTTTTGTCCTATTAGGAGCGGTATTTTTATGTGTATCAGGTGCTGAGGATTTATATGTGGATTTAGGTCATTGTGGTCGAAAAAATGTTAGAATGGCATGGTTTTCTGTAAAAGTATGCCTACTTGCGAATTATTTTGGTCAGGCTGCATATTTATTATCAACAAATTATAGTGCTGAAAAAAATCCATTCTTTGCGATAGTTCCGGATAGTTTTATAGTATTCCAAGTAGTACTAGCAACACTTGCTGCGATAATAGCGAGTCAAAGTCTAATTACAGGATCATTTACGCTAATATCAGAGGCGATAAAATTAAATCTATTCCCGAAATTAATGATAAAATATCCTACCGAGCTAAAAGGTCAAGTCTATGTATCTGCGGTTAATATAATATTGTTTATTTGTAGTAGTTGTGTAGTATTATTCTTTAGAACAAGTAGTAATATGGAGGCTGCGTATGGATTAAGTATTAGTGTAACGATGTTTGTAACAACATTGTTGTTAAGTATATATTTATACAAAGTAAAAAACAAAAAAACTTTTGCGCTAATTTTTTTATTATTCTTTGGAATAGAGGAGTTATTTTTCCTATATGCAAATAGTTTAAAATTCGTTAATGGTGGTTATATAACTGTAATTATCGCTTTATTAATATTCGCAATTATGTTTATTTGGTATAAAGGAACAGAAATTAAAGAACGTGAGAGTCAATATTTAACTGTAAAAAATTATACGAAACAGTTATTGAAGTTAAGTGTGGATAAAAGTGTACCAAAATATGCGACAAACCTAGTATATTTAACAGGTGCTAAGCGTGAGGAAGATGTGGATTATGCTGTCTTATATTCTATCCTGAATAAACAACCTAAACGAGCAAATGTCTACTTCTTCGTTCATATAAATGTACTAGACGAACCATATAGAAGAGAGTACAAAGTTACTAAATTTAGTGATAAGAAAATATTAAAAATTACCTTTAATCTAGGCTTTAGAGAAAATCAAAGGGTCAATATGTTTATGCGTCAGGTAATCTCTGATTTATTAGAAGGTAAAGAGTTAGAACTGCAGCCTACTAAATATAATTTAAGAGGAAAAGCTGAAACTGTAGGAGACTTTAGATTCGTCTTGATTGAGGAAGTATTAGGTAACAGTAATGGCTTGTCTTCATTTGATAACTTTATTATGGGATTAAGGTTGAAATTAAAAAAAATTACGGTGACTCCGGAAAAATGGTTTGGTTTAGATACTAGTGTCATTACTAAAGAAGCGGTACCTTTAAATGTTGTTCAAAGTACAGTAAAAAAATTAACAAGAATAAAATAAGAAAAACCAGGCTTAGAAAAGTAAGTGTAAATTTACCTTGCTTATTCTGAGTCTGATTTTTACTATTTTTAAAATAATCAATATATTAAGTAAGCAATATATATTAATAAAAAAACTTCATTTACATAAATAAAAAAAACAGGAAGGATAAATATTTTAATGACTATACAAAAGGGTATATTTATAAAAAGAGATAATAATTATCACGTATTAAATTGACAATTATTTTCCTTAGGTGTATACTGAAATTAGAAAAGTATTACATGGTAAGTGTAATTTAGAGGAGGAAAAATAATGAAGAAAAATAATAAATTTTCAATAAGGAAGTACAGTGTAGGGGTAGTATCAGTTATAATAGGATTATTTATCTTAACTGGTGTGAACTCGGATGATAGAGTATATGCTGCAAGTAACGAAAGTGTAACTACATTACCACCAATTTCAGACGTACCTGAAGGTGGAAATCCAGGTGGTGTTGATAAAATAGTAGATAGTAATAATGATATAGTTGATAAAGGTGAACTTTCAAAAGTACCAACACCGGTAACTCCAGGGTATTTTGCGATAGAAAAAGGAGCTCCGGAAGTTGCGGCGACACCAGATGCAGTAGAAAAAGAAGTCACAGTTGATTTATATGAAATAGGTAAAATAAAATATCGAGATGTAAAAACTAAAGAAATAGTTGCAGAAAAAATATATGATAATGATCAAACGGATGCTACGAGAGCTGGTATAACAACTTTACCTGATTTACCAGAAGGTTATAGATTTGTAAATAAAGGGTTAGATAGAGTAGAAACTAGAGAAATAGTAGTTCAAAAGTTTTTGGAACAACCTTACGTATCAGAAGAAGTTGGAATAAAAATTAAACTTCAAGAAGTAGATGGAAAACTAGCTGTAGATCCTAATATAAATATTGAAGCTGATAAGTTTGCTCCAGGTCACAATCTTGTTTTTGCTGTAGAGAAATATATTAATGATGTAGAAAAAGCAACAAAACAAGTGGTAGAATTCGTTGGAGCGGAAGGAAAAGCACCAAAAACAGATGTCCAAGATGGTTATAAATTCTTAGGGGAATATAATGATGAAACAAAAGAAACTACATGGAAAGAAAATACACATGCATATAGTAGTGTAGATGTTCCAGTAGTGGAAAACTATTTCGCAGATAAAAAACAAGCAGGTGGGAAAGAAGTTACGCCAGAAAAACCAGAAGTAACAGACACAGTAACGTATAAACACCTAGGAAAAATAATTCCGGTAGATGAAAAAGGAAATTTAATAGAAAATGCACCTACACCAGACTATCTAAACGACTTAAAAGATCCAACAAAAGCATTGGAAACACCAGTACCTGAGTTAGTAGGATATACATCAACAGTAAAAAGTGTGTTACCAAAAGAACTTGATGTTGATACAAAAGTAGTATACAAAGAAAAACTTACTGATGTAGAAAAAAGCACAAAACAAGTAGTAGAATTTGTTGGAGCAGAAGGTAAAGCACCGAAAACAGACGTCCAAGAAGGTTATAAATTTTTAGGGAAATATAATGAAAAAACAAAAGAAACTACATGGAATGAAAAAACACATACTTACAATAGTGTAGATGTTCCAGTAGTGGAGAAATATTTCGCAGATAAAAAACAAGCAGGTGGAAAAGAAGTTACGCCAGAAAAACCAGAAGTAACAGATACAGTAACGTATAAACATCTAGGAAAAATAGTACCAGTAGATGAAAAAGGTAATTTAATAGAGGGAGCAGAGACACCTGATTATCTAAATGATTTAACAGATCCAACAAAAGCATTGGAAACACCAGTACCAGAGTTAGTAGGATATGTTCCAACAGTAAAAAGTGTATTGCCAAAAGATCCTGGAGTGGATACAAAAGTAGTGTATAAAAAAGAGGAGAAACCTAAAGTTCCACAGACACCTAATGAAAAACCGAAAACTCCAGAAAAACCAAAAACACCTGAAGTACCAAAAGTTCCTCAAACAAAAATATCAGAAAAACCAGTGACACCAGAGGTTCAAAAAATAGAAGAAAAACCAACGCCTGAAGTTCATAAAAAAGAAAATGTTAAATTACCGAATACAGGTGAAAAAGAAGCTGAAACAGCAGCACTTGGCATGCTTGTATTATTGTTAGCAGGTGTTTTAAAAACTAAGGAAAATAAATAGTTATAAATAAAATAGGAGGAATCAATATTGATTTCTCCTATTTTTATGAAAGAAAAAAGGGAAAGAGTATGGAAAATCCATACTCTTTAAAGTTGTTTATACACTAATTGACTATTTAGAAAGTTTACGTCTAACTGCAAGTCCGATAAGTCCGATTAAACTTAATCCTAATGCAGTAGTGCTAGAAGAATTAATACCTGTGCTTGCTAATTCTTCAGATTTAGCTTTTGCAGGTTTAGCTTCTTCAGGTTTCGCAGATAATTGAGTAACAGCAGGTTTTTGTCCAAAATCTACGTTTTGAGCAGCTGCAGCGCCATTAACTGATCCAAGGTTTTGACTAGGATCTACTACTTCACCAGCAGCTCCGCCACCTTGTTGTCCAACTCCGCCTTGACCTCTATTAGGAGTAGTTCCTTCTGGTTGAGGTTGAGTTTCGTGTAATTTTACTTTGTAGATATGTGTAGTGACACCATCTTTATTTGTAGTGTTTACAAATTCATATCCAGCGATATCTTTTTTATCTGATTTTCCTACCATAGCATCTGTGATATCGTGATTGTCAGAATCAACGTATCTAGTAACTTTTAATTCAGGAACTTCATTAACAGCAGCTTCAACAGCGTTAACTCCACCTTTG
>CALIWM010000164.1:0-3029 GCA_938046645.1 uncultured Gemella sp.
AGGTGGTGCGGCTGTTACAACAAGATCTCTTGAAACTAATTCAGATGGTGAATCTTGGGCCTATGTTGATTACGGAAGCTACACAGGATACATTCGTGGAGATTTAATCGGCGGATAATAAAAAAACAGAATATAAAAAAAAGTTGACTCACAAAATTGTGAATCAACTTTTTTAATTATCTCTAACTTTTAATTTAACCATAAGCATACTTATTAAAGTTATTCCTATAACAATAAGGAAAATAGATTTACTTTGTGTGAAACCAAGTAAGCCATTTTTAATATGTTTACCTATCCAAACATACACATAATCTCCATAATAGATACCTAATGCAAAGAATGCTTGATAGATCCCCATACTTACATTACGATATTCTCTATCGAAATATTGCATAGCAAGGGAAATAAGTGCATTATAAGCACCACCATATCCTAATCCATTTAAAATATAACTAAAATAAATAACATACGGGTTATTAACATATAACGCTATAATATAGAACGCCAATGAACATCCTAGTAAGAATAATAGAGTTTTTTGAATACCCCATTTTCTCGTAAAGTACACTCCAACAAGAACTCCAGCAATTAGCTGAGGTACTGCGAAAACTGCATCCATATACGCTAGCATTAACGGCGTCATATTCAGTTCTGTTTTACCGTAAGTAATCATGTTTGCTCCACTTGTGGCAAACTTTATAAATGAAAGCAATAATGCTATTAAACAAATATAGATAAAACTCTTATGTTTAATTACTACCTTCACCTTATCAAATGAAAAATCACTATCGACAGGACGATAATCCTTCATCATAAATGATAATATAAACGTAATTACTGCGATAATACCTGCTACTATCCACATATAGTCAAAATGTTTGTATGTATTCATAGTAAAGACATATTGTATCGGTGCTGCGATAAATTCAGCTAATAACGGTGCAACAGATAGTATCGATACTGATACTGCTGCCTTATCTCTAGAAAAAGTTTCTGAGAAAATAACATTGAACAAAGCAAGCATTGTAGCACTTATCCCTAATGATAATGAAGATAAGTACAGAGTAATATAGCTACCGTTAAACGCCACTAAAAATGACGTTACTATTAATAAGAATAGTGAAATTTGAACGAATATTTTACGTCTTTTGAAAATATCGCTCGCTAAAAACATCGGCAACCTTACTATTAAACTCATAAGTCCATATCCGGCTGCTATTTGAGCTGCGAGTACCGGCGTTAAAGAAAGTCCACCTTGCTCTATCGGTGTAACCGCGTATAACTTTCTATAAGCACGTATAATACTTATCGCAGACCAGAATAAAACTAATATCCAAAATATAATAATTTGATCCTTATTTAATTCGAATTTCTTAGATAAAAAGATTACCAAAATTAGAATTAATGCGATCATTATAAATGAAAATAAAATTTTTGTTTTAACCATCTCCTAACTATGTAATTTTTATAAAATGTCGAATCAAAAGTAGTATAACCATGTTTAAAATTCAACTTAAACATTATACCACAAAATCATATGTTGTTAAGAAAAATATACTCAAATTATTTGTTAGATTACTTTCGATAACGTTAAAAAACTTATTTTTAAATTCGGATAGGCTTCTTTTATAGTTTTAGCACATCCTAATAAAGTATTTCCGCTCGTATATATATCATCTATTATCAAAACAGATTCACTACTTCCTAGAATCATTTCATCGCTTAAAAGATAATACCTATTCTCCTTTCTTTCTTTATGAAGTTTAGACTGTTTCTTTCTATAATCACAACTAAGAATTTTCTTGTAGTTCACATCACATAACTTACAAACTTGTTCAATATGATCAAACCCGCGAATAATCTCACGAATCTCGTTTGCTGGGACAATAGTCACCAAATCAAAATTATTTAAAGAAAAAAACTTGTCTAGAAGATTTTTAAATTTTACTGCACAAGCCACATCTCCAAAATATTTTATAGAATAGATTTCATCTTTTAAAAATTCGTAGTCAGCAAAATAATACAAAATATATTCTCCTACTTCCAGAACATTTATATCAATATGCTCCCTACATCTAGTACAAAGACAAAAATCCTCTTTTTTTGAAAATAATGTATCAAATCCTAACTTTTTCTTTGTTTCCAAACTACAAAAACTACACTTCATATCTTACCTCCTATTCAACTTTCTGTATTTCGCAAGATTATTCATATACTCAATCTCTTTAATAGCAGCCTTCATATCCCTACTTATACTATCCGATAAAAATACAACATCACCAGAATTATCATAGTCCTTTCTACCTACCCTGCCCGATATCTGAATTAATGCAGACTTCGTGAAATTTATATGCTTGGCATCGAAAACAACTACATCTAAATAGTCAAAAGTCACACCACGTTCTAATATAGTTGTCGTAATAAGAATATCTAGTTCTCTATTATAGAATTTCTGTATTTTCTCACTCCTATTTTCATCTCCACTATAGACGAAATCTATATTTATTTCCTCGGAAATATATTTTTTAAAATACAACACCGCCGTCTCACACATACCTATTTCAGGAACAAATATCAATATTTGTCTATCTTTTTTCAATTTTTCTTTAATGAATTTCTCTAGAAATCGTGATTTTCTAGAAAAATCAAACACTTCGGGCTTTTCAATTTTTATTTTCGGAACAGGTAACAGGTATCTGTGATACCTTACAGGGATTTTTATAACTTCATCAACACTAGATTTTACTACTTCAGAAGGTGTCGCCGAAAGAAATACAAGGACACCATCATCTTTCAAACTCGTTTTAGCGCCGTTTTCTAAACATTCATCACCAGAATACGGAAAAGCATCCACCTCATCAATAATAACAATATCAAAGTAGTTGTAATACTTAACTAGTTGATGAGTAGTCATAATATAGAAGTTCGAATCGCCAAAAGTCTTTTCCTCACCATGCAAAACACTCATTGGATAGCCACTAAAATCACGCACAAATCGTTCAGATAATTCTTTGACTACATCTCTTCTT
>CALIWM010000165.1:0-2580 GCA_938046645.1 uncultured Gemella sp.
AGTACAGTTTCTATTTGATTTTTTATAAAAAAAAAGGTATAATAGTTATAGATGAGAAAGGAGGATTACTTTGAAGAATAAAGGAACATTACTGGCACAAAACTTGAAAAAACTTCGAAAAATGAACAATTACTCTATGTCAACTGTAGCAGATAAACTAGAGTTATCATCTCACGGTGTATATGCAAACTGGGAATACGGGCGTAACGAACCAAATGTTGCGACACTAGTATCAATAGCAAAATTATATAACGTTTCTATTGATGAACTGGTCGGTTATAAAACTGAAAAAGGGGAACCAGAAGAGTTGGCAGACACTCACTTTGAAGTAATTGATATGATTAAGTCACTTGATAGTGAAGATTGCAAATTAGTAGAAGAAGTTTTGAGAAGATTTAGGGGATATTCTTTTTCGAGAAATATAAATCTATAACATACTCAAATACTTAGGCTATAGAGTTATAATGTAGTAAATTAAATTAATAGTTTTTTAATATAGGCTAAGTGGTAATACTTAGCCTATATTTTTCTTTTCTTGAGAAAAGGGGTGATAACTATTGATGTAAAAGAATTAATGAACCGAATTATTAATGAAGCAATAGAAAAAAGAGCCAGTGATATCCATATATACCCACATACGTCGGGAAATTCCTTTATACAACTCAGGGTGAATGGTCATCTGAGTAAATATGAACAATTTTCTAATAGGGAGCTAGACGCGATCATCTCGCTTTTAAAATTTAATTCTAATATAGATATTTCAAGGAATAAAGAACCGCAAAGTGGTCGCTTTGTCTATAAATATAATGACAAAGATTATTTTTTACGTGTTTCTACCTTACCATTAAGTGAGTTAAATGAGGGCTGTGTGGTTAGAATATTTATTAACGAATTAGAAGATGTTGAATACAGTATTTTTGAAGAAGATAGTCAGTATATAAATAATCTTTCAAAAAAAGCCAATGGTCTAATATTATTTTCAGGACCTACAGGAAGTGGTAAATCAACATCACTGTATAAATTAGCAAGTGAGCTTGCAAGCATGAATAAGCAGGTAATTACAGTAGAAGATCCTGTAGAAAAAAAGATTCCTAGTTTAATACAAATGCAAGTAAATGAAAAAGCAGGAATTAACTATGATAATGCTTTAAAATCTATCTTGCGATGTGATCCAGATGCGATGGTAATAGGAGAGATTCGTGACTATAAGACCGCTGGTCAAGTAATTACATCAGCATTTTCAGGACATTTAGTTTTAAGTACAATTCATGCAGAAGATTCTATTGGAGTAATAAATCGATTAAAAGATTTAAATCTGTCACTAGAAGATATTAAACAAACCGTGATTTGCATTATTTCGCAAAGACTGGTAAATTTAGTAAACGGAAAAAGAGGATTAGTAACCGAAATATTGAAAAAAGAAGATATTCATGAATATATAGATAATAATAGAATACATAAAAACTCTTTAGAGAAAAAGTTTGAATTAGCTTGTGAAAAAGGATTAATCACTAATGATGAAAAAGAAAAATGGGGATATTAAAAAAGCTCTAGATAAAGAGAATAAAATATATTTTATTAAGCGTCTATATGAGTTGATAAATCATGGATATATGTTAGAAGATTCTTTAGAATTTCTATTAATTCAATATGAAGTTGCTGATGACGAAATTAAAAAGATAAAAGAAAAACTCTCTAACGGAAATAAATTATCCGATATATTGGGATATCTTGGTTATTCACAACTAATAATAAGCAAAATAAAATTTGCTGAAGACTATGGAAGAATTGAAGATATGTTACTCGAAGTAGAAACTTATCTATCATTACAAAAAATACAACAAGAAAAGATAATAAAAACATTAAGATATCCGCTATTTTTAACACTCACATTAGTATGCCTTATTATGGTATTTAATGCGCTAGTAATTCCTCAATTTGAGAACATCTATACTTCATCTAATATTAAGATGGATCTCCAAACCATTATATTAATCAAATCACTTTATTATATTCCAAAATTCATTTCCATTATAATTTTATTTACCCTTTTAGATATAAGTTACTTATTTTATACAATTAAATATAAACCACATCTATTTTTAAAGACCCTATTATATATTCCTAAGATTAGGAACTATTCTAAACTATATTTTTCTTACAGATTTTCTATGGAGTTAAGTTTATTCCTTATGAGTGGATTCTCATTGAAAACAGCATTAGAGGTAATGGTCGAAGAAAACTATGATTATTATTTAACAGAATTTGCTGAAGAAATTTTACATGAACTAGATAAAGGTATAAGTTTCGAAGATGCTATTGGAAAAATTAAATACTTTGATAAATCAATTAGAAAATTTGTAAGCCACGGAAGAAATAATGGTTTGATTGACAAAGAATTAAAACTTTTCAGTGAATTGATGTTAGATACCTTTTTAACATCATTAGATAGAACCTTAAAAAAATTACAACCTATTTTATTTGGTATCTTAGCTGTAGTAATAGTTGGACTGTATATGGTAATACTACTTCCAATTTTTAATATGGCAAGTTCATTAAAATAAGGAGGGAATTATGAAA
>CALIWM010000166.1:0-1841 GCA_938046645.1 uncultured Gemella sp.
TAGACTGTGATATTTCAGAGATTGTAGAATGTGTTAATGATTCTTCGGAGGAAATATAAAATGAATTTAATTAGCTTGTTTTCAGGAGCGGGAGGATTAGACTTAGGCTTTGAAAAAGCAGGGTTTAATGTTGTAGCTGCTAATGAATACGATAAAACAATTTGGGAAACATATGAAAAAAATCATGATACAAAACTTATTAAGGGAGATATTTGTGGTATTCCTTCAGAGATGTTTCCTGAATGTGATGGTATTATCGGAGGTCCGCCATGCCAGTCTTGGAGTGAGGCAGGGTCATTAAAGGGGATTGATGATCCTAGAGGACAATTATTTTATCAGTACATACGCATTTTGAAAGATAAAAAGCCGAAGTTCTTCTTAGCAGAAAATGTTAAGGGCATGATGGCGAAAAGGCATAATAGTGCTGTTGAAAATATTGTTTCTCAATTTGAGGAAGCTGGTTACGATGTTTTCATTCATTTGTTAAATGCTAGTGATTATGGTGTTCCTCAAGATAGAAAAAGAGTTTTCTATGTTGGATTTAGAAAGGATTTAAACATCAAATTTGAACCACCTAAACCATACGAGTCAAAGTTGACTTTTAAAGATGCGATATTTGATTTAAAAGATTCGGCAATTCCAGCATTAGAAAAAAATAAGACAAATGGTGATAACTGTAAAGTTTTGAATCATGAATACTTTATTGGTGCCTATTCGCCAATATTTATGAGTAGAAATAGAGTTAGACAATGGGATGAACAGGCATTTACGGTCCAGGCATCTGGTAGACAGTGTCAACTACATCCGCAAGCACCAGTTATGCCTAAAGTAGAAAAAAATAAAAATATATTTGAACCTGGTAAGGAAGCACTATATAGAAGATTAACCGTGAGAGAGTGTGCAAGAATACAAGGATTCCCAGATAATTTTAAATTCTATTATACGAATTTGAACGATGCATATAAAATGATTGGTAATGCTGTTCCTGTGAACTTAGCGTATGTTATGGCTGAGTCAATTTTAGAAGCTTTGCGTAATTCTAGTTCAAATTTGAGTCTCTTAAAAACAGGCACAGATAATTAGGCGGAGGTAATCTATGAGTGAAAAAAGTAATAATCAAGGAAGGGCATATGAGTTTTCTTATTTAACTACATTGTTTGAAGAAATATCAAAAGTTCGTCCGGCAAAGATAGAAAAAAACAGTAGTTTTTATGCTGCAGAACGTGCATGGAATACTTTAACCGATTCTGAAAAAGCTATATACAAGATTAGTGCATTAGCTGGAGTAAATACTATATTTGAACTTGAACCGTTGATTTTAGATGATGGATTAGATGAGTTGGAATTGAAAATTCAATCAGATGATAAAGGTAAAGAAGGCGATGTAAGAGATGTACTGATTATTAGACGAGGTATTGAGTGGGAAATTGGTCTTAGCGTAAAACACAACCATTTTGCTGTAAAACATAGTAGATTATCTAAAAATTTAGATTTTGGAAAAAAGTGGTATGGAATAGATTGTTCTGAACAATATTGGAAAGATATTAAACCAATATTTGAATATCTTGATTCTGAAAAACAAAAGGGTTCTAAGTGGAGTGAATTACCTAACAAAGAAGACGATGTATATGTTCCTTTATTAAATGCATTTAAAGGGGAACTGGAGAGACAAAATTGCTTGTTTAGTAAAGATATTCCTAGATTGATGGTTGAGTATTTGCTCGGAGAATTTGATTTTTATAAAGTAATTGGGATTGATAATAAAAAGATAACTCAAATTCAAAGCTACAATTTGAGAGGAACGTTGAATAGACAGGGTAAAAAGCGTAAAAGAAGTGTTG
>CALIWM010000167.1:0-11612 GCA_938046645.1 uncultured Gemella sp.
AGTACGTTTGTTACTTCTGCTTCTGAAGTTACTTGAGTTAATTCTTTTTTAGCTTTTTTAACTTCTGCAGTTTGTTTTTCTTCAGATTTTGCTTTTGTTTCTTCTTTTTTAGCTTCGTCTTTAGCTGCTACTGCAGTTGCTTCTGATTCTGCTACTGTTGTAGTTAAGACATTAAGTGTTGTTACTTTTGCGTTAACTTCTTCTTGAGTTGCATCAGCTTTTGCGAATACTTCTTTTGCTTTCGCTAATTCTTCACGAGCTGTTTTTAATGCAACTTCATCAGCATTTTTAACTGCTTTTAATTTTTGCTCTAAGCTGTCGATGCTCGCTTTTAGAGCTGTTTTATCAGCTGCTTTTGTTTCAGCTTTCGCTGAAGTTACTTCTTTAGCTGCTGCTTTTGAAGCTTCTTCAGCCTTTGGAGTTTCTTCTCCTACTTTTGCTGCTACTGCTGCCGCAACACTTTCTTTAGTGTTTTCTACTTTTGTTGGTTGTGCTACAGCTTTTGGAGTTTCTTCTTTGGCTACTGCACTTGTTGTGTTTTCTGCAGTTGTATTGTTAGAAACTTCTTCTGCTGCTTGAGCCACTGCTCCAGCACCTAAAAAGATACTAGCACCGATTACTACTGATGCTGTACCAACTTTAAATTTCTTGATAGAGTAACTCTCTACCTTAGTACCTTCTTTGGTATTTTTTAGGTATTGATTATTTTTTCCTACCATGTACTTCCTCCTAAATTTTATACTTTTAAATCATCTCTAGCGTATGCTTCATATTTATCTCTTATGGTTTAATATAACATTCTAAACAAAATCCTTGCGGAAAACTCTTTAATTTTAAAGCTCATACCATAAGTTTAAATAATATTAATAGAACACTTTCAATAATTCAATGATAGTCAGCACTGAGATTATGCTGACACTTATTTAAAACTAATTTGAATTCCATTAAAATTCTTACATACTTTACCAAATTTCTTTGTATTTGTCTAATAAAAAAATGATAATTTTAAATGGTAATTATTAATTTATTGTTATTTTTATATCATTAGCAATCTAATAATATCCATATTTAAAGTACAATTATAGCAAGAATGCTTGTATGTTCATATTTTTTGAAGTTTTAAAGATATTTCACAAACCTCTATTTTTTTATAAAAGTTTTTTTATTTATATAACTAAAATAATAAGAAATATCAGTTAAAACAACAATGAAAATCTTGATAATACACCTACTCTTCATCCCTAGTATTAACGCATTAACCTGTAATTACAAATTAATTTTCATTCGATTAAAAATAAGTGTTAAATTTTATAAATATTTACTTAATTATCACTTCTCAAAATCTAAATATATAGCTTATATCTAAATAAACTCATAGAAGCTCAATTCAAAATTACACATTAATTATATCAGGTATAGTCCCTTAATATATTACTCATTCCACAAAAAAACGCCCTCGAAAATTATCGAGAGCGTCTTTTATATATCATAAGAGTTTTTTAGATTTCTAATTAGTCTTCTTTTCTTTGGCGTTTTCTTACAGCCACTGCAATACCTGCAAGTAATGCTCCAAATCCTGCTAATCCAGTATTAGTTTCCGTTGTACCAGTGTTAGCTAGGCGTTTTGGTTGTACTTTTTCATCAGAGTTTGTTACTTTTCTGAAGACATGTACTAAGTTACCTTCTTTATCTACGATAGTTCTTACGAATTCGTATCCTGGAACTTTTCCTGCTTCTTTAGTTCCTTTTTCTGATGGTTTAAGTGGATTTCCATTTTCGTCTACCCATATTGTAGTTCTGCTTTCTTCTGGAATACGATTAACCGGTTTAAAGATGTGACGTAGATTTCCATTTTCATCAGTTACAGTTCTTACGAATTCATATCCTGAGAATTCTTCTGGAACTTTTGTTCCTTTTTCTGATGGTTTTAATGGATTTCCATTTTCATCTACCCATGATGTAGTTTTTTCTACTACTGGAGTTGTTACTTTTTCGTATACGTGCTCGATGTCTCCATTTGGAAGTTTCTTAGTCTCTACGAAGCGATATCCTGGAATATCTTTCTTCGGTTGGTCTCCATCTTCTGTTGGATAATTTGGAATTACATTTCCGTCTTTATCTTTGTAACTTGTTTTAACTTTTTCGTATACGTGTTCTGTATCTCCATTTGGAAGTGTCTTAGTTTCTACAAATCTGTATCCTGGAATATCTTTCTTCGGAGTTGTTCCTTCTTCAGTTGAAGTTCCTGGGATTACATTTCCATCTTTATCTTTGAATACTGTTGTTACTTTTTCGTAGATGTGTTTTGTATTTCCTTTTTCGTCTACTTCAGTTTTAACAACTTTGTATCCTGGGATTACTTCAGATGGTGTTTTTCCATCTTTAGATGGAATTAATTCAGTTTCTTTTCCATCTTTACCTACAACTACGAATTTAGTATCTGGACGCACTGTTGGAGTATATGTAGCTGTAACTGGTGTTCCGTTTTTGTCAACACGTTTAACTGTAACACCTTTAGCTTTTCCTACGAAGTTTTTTTCTGGAGTGAATGTTACTTTACCATCTTTATCGATTGTGTATGTTCCTTCTCCTGGTACTACTTTTGTAGTTGTTCCGTCTTCGAATGTTGGTGAAACTGTTTCGTCTATTGGCACATTAGGATTTCCTGGTGTAAATGTTGGAGTTCCTGTTTGTGGTTGTCCTTTAGGTCCTTCAGATTCAGCTGGTGTTCCTTCTGGTGTTACAGGTGTAACTGTTGGTGTGTATTTAGCTGTAACTGGTGTTCCATTCTTATCTACACGTTTAACTGTTACTCCTTTAGCTGTACCTGTGAATGTTTTCTCAGGTGTGAATGTTACTGTTCCATCTGGATTTACTTTGTATGTTCCTTCTCCTGGTACTACTTTCTCAGTTGATCCGTCTTCGAATGTTGCTGGTACTTCATCATCCATTGGTACTTCTGGGTTTCCTGGTTTGAACTCAGGTTTTCCTGTTTGTTCTTTACCTTGGATATCTGTTGTTTCAGTTGGTTCTGCAGTTGGTGTTACTGGTGTTACTGTTGGTGTATATTTAGCCGTTACTGGTGTTCCGTTCTTATCTACACGTTTAACCGTTACTCCTTTTGCTGTACCCGTGAATGTTTTCTCTGGCGTGAACGTTACTGTTCCATCTGGATTTACTTTGTAAGTCCCTTCTCCTGGTACTACTTTCGTAGTTGATCCATCTTCAAATGTTGCTGGCACTTTATCATCCATTGGTACTTCTGGGTTTCCTGGTTTGAACTCAGGTTTTCCGTTTTGTTCTTTACCTTGGATATCTGTTGTTTCTTTTGGTTCAGCTGTTGGCGTTACTGGTGTTACTGTTGGTGTGTAAGTCGCTGATGTTGGTGTTCCATTCTTATCTTTAACTTGTACTGTCGCTGGTTCTGGTGTTCCTACGAAGTCTTTATTTGGTGTGAATGTTACTTTACCTGTTGTTGGATCAATTGTGTATGTTCCAATTTGTTTTCCATCTTTTGTTGCTGGAATTGTTGTATCTGTAACAGGTTTTCCATCTACTACGAATTGAGCTGGTTGCTCTGGTGTAATTGTGATTGGCGCTGTTTCATCACCTTGAGTGAACGTTGGTGTTCCTTCTTGTGTTTTACCTTGAATATCTGTTGTTTCTTTTGGTTCAGCTTTTGGTGTAACTGGTGTTACTGTTGGTGTGTAAGTAGTTTCTACTTTTGTTCCATTAGTATCTTTAGCTGTAACTTTCGCTGGATCTGGTGTTCCTGTGAAGTCTTTGTTTGGTTGGAATGTAATTACTCCTGTTGCTGGATCTAATGTGTAAGTACCTACTTCTTTTCCATCTTTTGTTGCTGGAAGAGTTGTTACTTCGTTACCACTTGGATCTACTAGTTTAACTGTAGATTTGTCGATCGGTGCTACTTCATCACCTTTTGTGAACATTGTCTCAGTATCTTGAGTTTGTGGCTGAGCTTGTTTTCCTGAAGTTTCTTTCGGTGTTGCCGTTGGAACTACTGGTGTTACTGTTGGCGTGTAAGTCGCTGTTGTTGGTGTTCCATTCGCATCTTTTACTTCTACTGTTGCTGGATCTGGTGTTCCCGTGAAATCTTTGTTTGGTGTGAATGTTACTACACCTGTTAATGGATCAATCTTGTATTTACCGATTTCTTTTCCATCTTTTGTTGCTGGAATTTCTTTTGCATCAACTGGTTGTCCATTTACTACGAATTTAGCTGGTTGCTGTTCGTTGATTGTGATTGGTGCTACTTCATCACCTTGTGTAAAGACAGGTTTACCTGTTTGTTCTTGTCCTTGTTTTCCTTCAGATGTAACTGGTGCTCCTGTTGGTGTTACTGGTGTTACCTCTGGAGTGTATTTTCCTTTTGATGTAACTGGAACTTTGTTCCCTTCTGAGTCAGTCGCTGTTACTGATACTTGTACATTAACACCTTTACCTTCTCCTTTAAATGTTGGAAGTGGTTCAAATGTTACTACACCTGTTTTTGGATCGATTGAGTATGTTCCTTCTCCATCAACTACAACCTTACCTTCAGCATTAGCTCCTTCTAATGAGTATGCAGCTGTTGTCCAGTCTACGTTTGTTCCATCTGGAGTATTTGTCGCTGTGTTTAATTCAGAGAAACGATCTTTTCCTGATTTAGATGTTTGAGGTTGACCTTGTTTTCCTGTAGTTTTATCTGTTGATGGTTGAACTCCATATACAGTTGGTGTATATGTATTTTCTGTCGCTACTGTTACTGGAGTTCCTGATTCATCATTGAATGTTACATTCGCTGAAACTTTCATCGGTGTAGCTGTTCCTACAAATCCTTCTGCAGGAGTGAATGTTACTTCACCTGTTGTTGGATCTACTGTGTAAGTCCCTTGATCAGTTGTTACTGAAGAAGCTTTGTTTCCTGTTGTTGGATCTACTAGTTTGTAATCTGATACTGTAGTTCCTTCTTTTCCATCATTGAAATTATCTGCCATTGAGTCAGTTTGTTTTTGACCTTGAGCCCCTGATGATTTCTCTGGATCTGTTACTACGATGTAGTAAGTTGTTTCTGCTACTGCATCTTCTGTTACTTCTCCAGATTCTG
This sequence comes from uncultured Gemella sp., assembly GCA_938046645.1. Lineage (GTDB taxonomy): Bacteria > Bacillota > Bacilli > Staphylococcales > Gemellaceae > Gemella. The sequence continues at coordinate 5,108 of CALIWM010000167.1, forward strand.
TTCCACCTACTGTTGGAGTAGTTACAACACCGTTTGAGTCTACTGCTCTTGCTGTTACTTTGTAACGTCCTTTTTGAGATAATACATAAGCGTTAGCTTTAGCTAAGTTTGCTTCTGCAGCTGTTTTAAGGGCTGTGCGTGCTGTTTCTACAGTTTCTTCAGCTTTCACAGCTTCTGTTCTAGTTGCAGTAACTTTAGAATCAAGTGTTGCTACATTCCCTTTAGCTGCTTCGATATCTGCTTCAAGTTTTGCTTTAATTTCTTTTGCTACGTTAAGCGTTCTTTGAGCCATTTCTTCAGCCGTTGGTGAAATTGTACGTAATTTTAAATTATCTAATGCTGTTTGAGCATCTTCAACCATTCTAATTTGACGATCTAATCTTTCTTGTAAACTTGCTAATTTATTTTGTTCTTCTTGTTTTTCTTTTACCGCTTGAGCTGCTGCTTGAGTTTTCTCAGCTGCTGAACGTTGAGCTTGGATATAAGCTGTTTCTTCTGCTTGAGCTCCATCAAAAGTAGTTACTGTTCCATCTGGTGCAGTTGCTGTTACTTTTGTTTTAATAGTATCAGAATCTGTTGCTGATGTTTTATCATCGATTGTATCTGCGAATGCTACATTTGCTTTAGTTGACTTAATCAAGTCTACTGATGCATCTTTTGCTTCTGAATAACTTGTTGAAGTCCCTGTTGGTTTGGCATTTTGGATAGACGCTAAATCTGATCCTACTGCTTCACGGAATGCAATATACCCATTAAATCCTGAATCAGTTGAAACCTTCCATCCTGCACCTGTTTCTGTTGCTGTTACCTTAGATCCATCAGATGCAGTCCACTGATTTGTTACTGAATCATAATTTACTTTAATCGTTCTACCTTGAGTACTTGACGTTTGATCATTTGGTAATAATGTTTCCGTACGGAAAACATCTCCTACTGCTGTTACTTCACCATTTTTTCTAACTTCTGCTACTTTATCTACTAGATTTGTCGCTGAAGATTTAGCATTCCATGTACGTGTGAATTCATAAACAAATAATTTAACATCTCCGTTAGGTTGAGCTTCTGTATAAACACGTCTTTCTGTAAGAATTGTGTTATCTCCATTTTCTTCTAGGTGATATGCATCTTCAACAGGTAGAGAGTATTTACCTGTTGCACGGTTAAATGTTGCCACATATTCTTTTTGATTGTGATCTTTAACTTTTACTGTTTCACGTTGTAAGTATGCTTGAACTTTATCTGTAGTTGCTTTAGCTGCAATACTATCTACTCCTACATATTTTGTAGCTTCTGGAGTCACTGTTAAGTTAATAGTTGATTCTCCTGAAGTTGCAACTGGTGCTAGTACCGCTCCTTCTTGAACTGCTGTATTTGTAGTTCCTGCTGCTACAACCCAGTTTCCATCTTTAACTACTAATTTTGTTACTTTCCCATCTGGTGTTGTAATCTCAGCTTTATTAGCTCCATTTGAGATTGTTACAGGTACACTTGTTGCATAAGCCTCAACATTCTTCACTGTGATCTTAGGAGCAACTGCAATTGTGATATTTTCATGTGCTTCTTGTCCATTCATGTTCCATGCTGATGCACTGTTATAATCTTTAGCTAATGCTGCTACAGTAAAGATTCCTGCTTCTGTTGGTTTGCCTGTGATTAAACCTGTTTCTGGTGCGTAAGTTAACCCTGGAATAGTATCGTCAAGAGATACTGGTTTAGTTCCATTCGTTTTACCATTTAATGTTGTATAAGCAGTAACTGTTTGAGGACTATTCATTGATTTAACAGTAGTCCCGTCAGCTGCCACAAATTCTGCTTTTTTACCAGATGAATTAGGCGCAGTTTTTGAACCAGCTACGAACTTAGAACCATCTTCACGCTGATAGTTAGCACGTGTATCTTTATTTACTCCATCATTATCAACATATTGTAATTCATGGCTTACATCCTCCCCAATAGTAACCATTGTTGAAGAACCTTGAATTCTAGGAGCAGTTGAATCTTGCCAACCTATCCACCCTGCTTGCAGGTCACGGAAGAATACTTTTTGTTCAGTATCACCTTTTGCAACAGTTAATTCATAACGGAAGTCATAAACACCGTTTTGAATACTTGCTCCAACATATCCTTCTACAGTATCTGTAGCTGCGTTATATCCTAATCCTGGAGGTAAGTTACTTGGAGTTACACTCTTGATAGTGTATCCTGCCGCTTTCGCCTCATCATTTAAATCGAAACGTTTTGTTACATCTTTAAGATAAACATAGTGGTTACCTTGTTCATATGTGTATCCATAAATTTCTGTTGCTAGATATTCATAAGCTCCACCTGATCCATATGAGTTAGTATTATTATTTTGACCACTTGCACGAAGCTTATTATTCCACATTGCTGCTTCACGTCCAAGTTTTTGTGCTTCTGTTTTTGATAACGGAAGATCAGTACGTGCTCCAGTACCAGGTTGTGGGTTGTTTTTAGCAACTACTTCTGTATTTTCTGATTGGAATCCTTTTACATAAATTCTATATGCAGGATTGCCATCTAACTCTTTATATGTTTTACCAGTCGCCGTTGCAAATTCACCATTTTCTTTTCTTAGTTCTGTTGAAGATAGAGTATATCCTTCATTCGCTGAAAGAGCTACTCCGTATCTACCATCACGACGAACACCAGCGTTTTCTAATTCAGCGTATACCGCTTTAATAGAGTTGCTTAGTTCTTCTAAACTTTTAGCGATTTGTTCTTTTGTTGTTTCATCATTACCAAGTAATTCATTAGCTACTTTGATAACTTCTTCGTTTTTAGCTACTGCTTTTTCTACAGATGGTTTAGCTTCGATTTTAACTTCATTTTTACGAATTGCTTCATTAGCAAGTACGTTTGTTACTTCTGCTTCTGAAGTTACTTGAGTTAATTCTTTTTTAGCTTCTTTTACTTCTGCAGTTTGTTTTTCTTCAGATTTTACTTTAGCTTCTGCTTTTTTAGTTTCTTCTTTTTCTGCAGCTACTTTTGCATTTGATTCTACAACTGTAGAGTTTAATGCTTCAAGTGAAGCCACTTGTAAGTTTACTTCTTCTTGAGTTGCATCAGCTTTTGCGAATATTGCTTTTGCTTTTACCAATTCTTCACGTGCAGCTTTTACTACTGCTTCATCAGCATTTTTAGCTGACGCTAATTTTTGTTCTAAGTTTTCAATTGCTGATTTTAAAGCCGTTTTATTCGCAGCTTTCGTCTCAACTTTTTCTTCTTTAGTACTATTCTCTGTTTCTTTAGCAGTTGTGTCTTTAGTGCTTTCTGCTTTCGTAGTTTTCTCTTCTACTTTTGATTCTACTGTTGCAGCTACATTTTCTTTAGTATTTTCAACTTTAGTCGTTGCCTCAACAGTTTTTGGAGCTTCTTCTTTTGTCACTTTAGTATCTGTGTTTGTTGTATTTTGTGTTGTAGTGTTGTCAGATACTTGCTCACTAGCTTGTGCTACTGCTCCTACACCTAAAAAGATACTAGCACCGATTACTACTGATGCTGCACCCACTTTAAATTTCTTAATAGAGTAACTTTCTACTCTTGTACCTTCTTTGGTACTCTTTAAATATTGGTTATTTTTACCTACCATTATTTTCCTCCTATGGCATATATTGTATTATTAATCGTGAATCTTTAGTGATTCATCTACATAACAAAACTTAATTAATAACAAAACATAAAAAACATAACATTCCTGTTACATTTTTTCATAAACCATATTACTTTTCTATAAAACTCCAATATAATACTTCTCCAAATATAAATTAACCTCTTACTATTAATTTATTAAGCATTTATATATTTTACTAATTTTGAAATTCATTTAATTTCGATTATTATTTTACCAAAATATTTTTCTTATGTCTACTATTTTTTCTTTATTTTTTTATTCTCATCTTTAAAATTCTTCATTTTTTTATAACCCCACCTCCTATGTAAACACTTAAAATCCAAATCTTACGAACCTGAAACCTACAAAAATCAACTTTCGTAATTATTGTAATCATTATTTATTTTACTTAAATTTTTTTCTGATTTTTTTAAAATTAATGTATTTCTAATCAAGAAATAACAATTAATACAGTTTCTTAAAAAATATAAACAACATATAAAAACACCTTTAAATCAACGTTTAACCTATAAAAACAATAAAATAATAGAATAACTACACTTTACTTAAAATATACTTTAAACAACTTAAAAAACTATAAATATTACTTAAAATATACTTTAAATTTTAAATTTCAAGCTTTTTTTTATCTTATTTTAATTTGAAAATTCATGCATTTTCTTTGCGTTTAATTACTTTCATTTTTCATTTACTTCTAAACGTACCTTATTTACACAAACAAACATTGCAAGGTATACAACTTTACCTTATTATGATTTTGTTACTATTGACCAACAACAAGACGTATGATAGAATGAAAGCGTGGGATATTGCATATTTAACTATTATGTGCAATAGATAGACAATTTTACCGATTTGGTTAATGACAATCAAGCAAGCACTTTTAATCAAATTCGATAAAATTTCACCACAAAAACATACTTGAAATTATTGTACATGAGTCATACATTCAACAGTGTATCACTCTATTTAAACAAAAATTAAAATACACACGCATATACCGGAGGGGTTTATGATTACAATTGAAAATATTAATAAAGTTATAGAAAAAATTAGAACTGAACACACAAAAGAATATATCGCTATTTCTATTAATGGAGATAGAGGTCTTAACGTTAAAACTAGTAAATTCGGAGGAATTCCTTACATAGCACAAGATGCAGAAGTACCTGTAGATGCAGAAGGAAACCAACTTGCACTGCTAGCTCAAATTAACTGTACTGAACTTCCTGAAAATGATATTTATCCTAAAGAGGGACTACTACAATTCTGGATTGCACGCGACGATTCTTTCGGATTAGATTCTAAGGGAACTAATGTTGTTAAATATATCAAAGATATAGACGATAGTATAACAAACAGTGATGTGCTGAGCAAATATCATCTTCCTAGCGAAGATAATGCGGATGAATATTCTCCATTCCAAGAAAAAGATGCATCATTTGCATTAACATTCAACAAAGGAACTTCTACAATTACAGCTACAGATTTCTTATTCGAGAACATCGCAAAAGATGCTATCCACGAATTATTCCCAGATGAAAAGATGGAAGATTTATACGAAGACCTTGATAGTGAAGTCTATGAAACTCTATTTAAAGCTTTTGATGGCGTTAAACACGCTATCGGAGGGTATCCAACATTCGTTCAATGGGATCCTCGTGACCCTGAGAATAAAGAAGCGTACGATACTATGTTACTTCAAATAGAAAGCGAATGGGATCCAAATACAAAAGATAATCTAATTATGTGGGGCGATTCAGGAGTTGCAAATTTCTTTATTAACAAAGAAAAATTAGTAAACTTAGATTTTGAAGATACATTATTCAACTGGGATTGCTGTTAATATGTAAATATTCAAAAGGACAGAGAGTAAAAATTTACTTTCTGTCCTTTTTTGGGAGTATATATTTGATTATAATTTTTTAAAAATCTGAAACATTATCCGAACCACAATAAGGACAAGTTGGATAACCAAAACCTTGGCTATCTGCATCAAAATAACTATTACAGTTATTACAATAATACTCTACTTCTATCATCCATATGTTTTTTTCAGGTAATTCTTGCAATTTCTTCATAAATTCCATTGCTTCCTTTATGTTCATCGATAAATCACTTAATAAACGAGCATTACCATCATGTGCTTTTTCCATAATTAACAACCCCTTTTTCATTTCTTTTTCACTTTTATTATACTCCAATAATAGCAGTTTTTCTAACATTTTAGTGTTTAATACTGGAATTACATACCTAGTCAAATCTCGCTTCATATTACTATTCTACCCTCACTCACTTCAGAAGCTATTAACTACAAAACAAAACCCACCTTCGAAATGTATCGAAAGTGGGTCTTATTCTAACTAAGATCATTCTTAGCTATTTATTCTTAATCTTCGTTGTTTTTACGACGTCTTGCTGCTGCAAGTAATCCACCGAAGATTGCCATTCCTAATCCAGCTAATCCTGTGTTAGTTTCAGTTGTACCAGTGTTTGCTAAGCGTTTAACCTGAGTTGGCGCTTTTGGAGCTACTGGTGCTTCTGGAGCTTTAGGAGTTTCCGGTGTTGCCGGAGTTGTTGGAGTTGGTTTTGGCGCTGGTTGCGGTGCTGGAACATAGCTGATCGGTGTATCCTTAGTTGGATCGTTCGGTACGTTCGGTACTTCATATCCTTTAGTTGGATCATTTGGATCTACTGGTTTCAATGGTACTAATGGGTTATTTGGTCCAACTGGTTTTGTTGGATCTTGAGGTACCATTGGAGTGTGTCCAGGCACGTAAGGAACGATTGGTTTGTCGCTTCCTGGTTTTGTTGGATCTTTCGGATCGTTTGGATATGGAATTGGATTTGTTG
>CALIWM010000168.1:0-3188 GCA_938046645.1 uncultured Gemella sp.
ATTTTGTTGGTGTTTTTCCTGTCGATCATTTCTGGATTCATACAACTTGTCATTATTGGTAAAGTTAACATTGTACATCTCTACCATTTCTGCATGACTAGGGAAGTCCAAATAATTGCTCATGCCAAAATCAGATACTAATTTCAAATTGTCTGTTTTATCTGGATTGAGAATATACTTAATCAAACGCCTGCGATATTTTTTACCATGTGTTGCAAAGTGCTTAGTGACTACCATGAAACTCCTTCAGTCTTTTCACCTCCACTTGAAATTCTTTCTCTACTCCAGTAATCAACTCACTAACTCCCTTACTCAATTCTTGTAACTGTTCATGAGAAATCAGATGGCTTTGGTTAATAGCACGCGCAATTTGATTGATATTATTTCCAATCCGCCTCAATTCAAAAACCAACTGCTCATAGATATCCGTGTTAATTGTGACAATAGACATGTTTGGATTAAGCAATACTTTCCTAGCATAGACTGAGAAATTTTGACAATTACTCTTAGCAATTCGATCATTCAATTGATGTAACTCTGAATCTGTTAGAAATACTTTTTTGAGATTGGTACGATAACGATAAACCATAGTAGCCTCCTATCTCATGTATTTTTCACGAAACTCACGACTGAGTGGCTGGGCTTGATTAACTTCCGCAATCAATTCTTGAACACAGGTCAATAAGATTGACACGTGTTCTTGAGTCACTTGGTGATTCTCTCTTGCGACAACTAGAACTTCATGCACATCTCGACTAATTTGTTCAAACTTCTGAGACTGCCAAAGGGAAAACCACTCTTTGGTAGCTAACTGTTTACCATCAATCATCAAAATTTTATCTCTGACGAATGGTGAAAAATGACGATAATTATCAACCTCCATCATTTTTTCAATCTGTTTTAGCTCATCTGCGGTTAGATTTACCTCTTTTCGAATGTCACGGTACTGTTCAGACATCTCTTTCCCTCACTTTCATCCTTTCTCGGGTAACCCCCGACCCCGTGTGTCATACGGGAAATTTCTTAAAGTCCTTGTTCGGTCTTTGCGAGCTCAGGCATTGTGGTCACAATACCCAAAAAATCATATCGCCAGCCGACCAAAACCCTCCAGTTTTGACAACTAACGATAAGATAACTTGGTGGCTTCGCCCCCAACCCCGCAGTGAAAAATCAAGACTTGATTTTCTTAGGAATGATATTAGAATAACAAGGATGATTTGGAAAAGTTATCACAGCATGAAAAAGAGTGTAAGAAAAAAGAGAGCTGGATAGCTCTCGGAAAAATTTAGATTATATTAAATTTTGGATCTTACCAAAAATACTCTCAATATTTGCTAATATGTTTTCTTGTATTTCAGCAATATAAACCACATGAAGATTTATTTTTGCTCTTGAACATGCTACATAAAGAAGATTACGAATTTCATTAAACCGATTAACATCATCAGTTCGATTATCATAATTTTCAAAAAAATATTTACAATAATCCTTTTTCTTAGCAAAATTATCCTGTAACACAACAACTACATTATCAAATTCTAAGCCTTTTGAACCATGTAATGTATAGTAGCTAATCCCCTCATCTTTAAGGTCATCAAAAATATATTTATACCACTTGATAAATTGAGAAACATCTAGCCCAAAAAATTCTTCAATAACTGACAGTTCACTTTCGGAGTCCTCCTCCAAATCTCGGGCATAGTAAAAATAACTATACGCTTTATTTTTAATAGCCAATAAAACGTTTTCAGAGGTTTCATCTATCGAGAATATTTTTCTTAAAATCTCTTCACCTGAGATTGGTTCTTGAATATTAACTATTCCATTAATACATTCACCAATTGTCAAAGTTGACAAACTGATTTCTCTCAAACTACCAATAAACTGTTTCATATTACCAAATGTTAGTGTTGATTTAGACGATGCTATAAACTGAACAATTTCCTTAACAGTTGAATTAGGATCTGATGATTTTTGAATAAAGTCTATGAAAGTTAAAACATCTCTTAAAAACCATCCCATCTGCTGTAAATTCGTCTGCAAAAATTCATTGGTTACATTTTCATAGTTACCTCCACTAAATCGAGGAAACTTTTTCAATGCAGATAATAGTTCATCAAATCCTCGAGCCTTCGAAATATCATCATTTTTCATTAAAAGACAGGCTGTATTATTAATCAAGCTATTTTCCTGTAAAAAAATATCTAAATCAAAATTATCATCTGCGACATAAAAATTATAAGAACCATTATCAAAATCAGTATATATAGATTGTTGACCAAAATTGTCATTCCTAATTTTTTCAATCAACTCTACTATTTGACTAGAAGAGCGGCGATTGAATATTTTTTCTATACTCTTATATTCTTCTTTATTTGGCAGAACACCCACTCCTGAACCGTAAATATTTTGTAAGGAGTCTCCAAAAAAACCTACCACAAAGTTCTGCTTAGAATTTGAGTACTCTCTTATACTATCAATAATATTGACAACTTTTTCATCCGTATCCTGATACTCATCAACTAATACATATGGATATCTATCTGAAAATAATCTCTTTAATAAATTCTGACTCGTAATGATATTCTCACAGTAAAGCAATAATGTATCATGGCTAATAACATAATTTTCAAGTTTATCTCTGTTCTGAACAGGATTATAAATAACTTTTTTAGATTTTTTATCTTCAATCTCCTTCAGTGTAATTTCAAGCTTATACTTTTTATTAATATCCTTAACAAAATCTCTAAAGCTCTTAACACTACTTAGATATGGACTAAAGTATTCATCAAAACCTTTAATCACTTCTTTGAAAGTTTTAGCAGGACTACTAGGTACACTATAAAATACTTTTAGAAAATCTTCATCACAGATACGCTCTCGAAATTCATTCTGTTCCACATTGCTAGAAAGAGAATTTTCATTTATTTTTTGTTCAATTTTTTCGAGTTCACCTTTTATTTTATTTTTATGTTCTTCAGTCAGTAGTTCTTGCTGAATCGCAATAAACCCCCAAAGAAATTCATGAATGGTAGATACTACCACCGAAGAATTTTTTCCAAGTCGATCAAGAATCTCATTTTTTGCAGCATTAGTATAAGTAATACACAAGATTTTTTGATTACTTAACTTTAAAATTTCCCCCTCCGACTTTAAAATATGCTCAATTGATTTTTGAAGTGCATAGG
>CALIWM010000169.1:0-4654 GCA_938046645.1 uncultured Gemella sp.
AGTTTATTTGGAATACCAGGAATGCTTATTCTTTATTATAACCATGAGTGGTTTGATCTTTCATTATTATTTTCACCAGTGGCAGGGGTACTTCCAGCAGTGGTCGTAATTGCTCTATTCCAAAACAACCCAATCCGCTGGCTCTTAGCTGTGCGAAAATGCAAGCAGGGAAAAGTATTGTTTAGGGAAGAGAAATAAGTGGAGGATAAGATGAAAGAAAAGTATGTTGAATTTTTGAATATACTGATGACTCGTCATATACCAGTGAGAAATTTACATTTCTATCTTGCATTTTTAATCGAATTTTTATTTACTTCAGTAGTACTGATTGTTTCTATATTTACTAAGAATCAAATGCAGAATCTTAGTATATTTTTGATTCATGTTACTATTGTCCATATGGTAATAATACTGCTTGCATTTTTGTTGTTTCAAAAATTTTCCGCTTCAAAATTATTACAATCAGTTCCGACGACTTCGTATCTTTTTCTTCATTTTGAATTTCTTTTTTTGAGCTCTATATTCTTTGGGGAACAGTATTTATCGATATTCTTTCTTTTCATTGGATTGAGCTTTGCTTTTCAAGTGGTAAACTTTTTTTATCAAATATCAATTGTTTCAAAAGTAAAACAAATGCCAGATAATGAGCATAAGAAGAATTTGTTACACTTACCAGTCCTTATTGTAACAATAACGTCAGCAGCAATAGTAGTAATAACACGATTGTTTATGTTATCTGGAATCTATATTATCATCGGATTAGTAGGAATGAGTATTTCATGGAACTCGTTCTTTATTCTCGGCTATACTCAAGTATTCACAGGTTGGAGAAAGAAAAGCACGAATAACTTCATTTATATAGGAAAAATAAAATGAAATTAATGAGAATGTCTAGTAGTAGCACAGCTCGTGCTAGGAGGATAAGATGAAAGAAAAGTATGTTGAATTCTTGAATATGGCAGTTGTCGATACTAGACCTATAAAAAATTCTGATTTTTTAAAGTCAGGTGCAATTGAAGTAATGTTTACTTTGCTGATATTTATAGTGTCTATTTTTATAGAAGGTGAGATACATGATGTAAGTATGAATATCTTTCACATTGCCATTTATCATCTATTGGCATTGTTATTCATATTCTTGCTATTTCAAAAGTTTTCCAAATCAAAATTATTGCAAATATTTCCGGCTACGTCTGTGTTAATTTTTCATATTGAGTTTCTTTTCTGGAGTTCTATATTTTTGGGAGATGACTACTGGTCTATCTTCATGGTATTGATTAGCCTAAGCCTTATTTTTCAACTACTAACCTTTGTTTACCAGTTATTAATTGTCCCTAAAGCTAAGACTTTACCATCTGGAGAGTTCAGGAAGACAATATTACATATCCCTTCTGTTATTGTTATTTGTTCAGCAGCAATTGTAGTAGTTATAGCACGTTTATTTATGTTGTCGGCGGTATATGTTGTTACTAGTCTTGTGGGCTTAAGTATTGGATGCCTTCCCTTCTATTGGTTTGAATATGCACGAGTATTCACTGGCTGGAAAAAGAAAAGCACCAATAACTTTATTTATAGAGGAGAAATAAAATGAAATTAATAAGAATAGATATCAGTAATATTGCTTATACAGAGAAAAAAGTAGCCATGGATTCTTTTCTAGATTTGATTGAAGGTTGTGAAAAGTTATTATTTGAAACAGGGGTCTATAAAAATGGTCCGACAACGATTGAAACTTGTTTAAGCACTTTTGGAAAGCCGGGAGAAGCCTTGTTTAAGGTCTATATTCCGACAAACATTCCAATTGAAGGAAATGATGAATTCCAATATCTAGAACATTTTACAATTAAGCAGTGTGTCTCTGATGTAACTCCATTTGATGAACATTTCCTTCCAAAAATTGAAGAAATGAAGCAATATATTCAAGATGAGGGGTTGGAAATGCAAGGAGATACCGTTTTTCTAGCGATATTGCCAATATTTGGACAGCACTTTGTTGAAATTAATATCCCAATTAAGGAGATTTCAGATGCTATTTAAAAACGTGGGAGAATACCAAGATATACAATATAGAAATGTTATCTCAAGGTATTACACAGTATCTCCAGAAGAGATGCCGGACACTTATAACGCTTTTTTAGAAGAAGTAAGAAAAGCAGGTTATACGCTTCGAGGACCTTTCTTTTATACGATTAATTCCAAGTTAGAAGAAAATCAAGATGTGTTGATGGAACTGTTTATCCCAGTAGAAGAAGAGTATATTGAAGATACTTTGCCAGAAGACTTTTTGTATCACAGTCTGTTTCAAGTTTTAAATACTGTTTCAACTAGAATTTTAGAACCAGATGATGAGTCAGTGAAAGAGGGGATAAGCTTCTTAGCGGGTTATATCTATTATCAGGGACATTGTGAGTTGACCCCTCCCTTCTTTTTCACCACAATCTCTGACGGGAAAGTCTATACAGATATAAAAGTAGGTGTGTTAAAAGAGACTTTTTCAGGTATTCAGTCTATTGAAGAAATATTTGGATGGTAAATGTGGAATTAAAATTTAGTCACTGCATGTATTGAGTGGGTTGGGAAATGTATCAGATGAACAGATTTGTCAAAAAGTATATCGTTCATGTTAGGAGCTTATAGAGGATATGCTGGAAATGTTTTATAGATGTCCCAGTTTATTTTAAGAATTATCCTTTCTCTGTAACAGATGCAGCTAAGGATGTCTTCATAAAATATATATGAAATTGGTCAAGGCTTGCAAACGATAGGAGTGGAGTTTATGGTAAAGAAAAATAGAAAAAATAAAGCAAAGATTACTGATATAGAAAGAGAAAGATACCATGGGCCTTTGATTACAGATGGTGTCAGTTTAGGATACATTAAGATTTATCCATGGATAAATTTACCATTTTGCTCCTTTTTCTTTTACTGGGCCCTTATAGGTGAAACAGGAAGTCGTCAGGGATGGATTAAAATTCTATTTTTGACTTGCATCATTCTTAATGTGGTAAGTATGTTGTTTGGTTTTTCTAAGTTTTTAATCAATCGATTTAAATTTTTAACTTATATCCTGATTGCTTTGCTTACTTGGAGCGCATTAGTTTGGATTGATTTTATCGGAATGTTGATGTTTATAACAGTCGGAGATTCAAATAGTATAGATGGAATATATCAATCCCCTCTCACTCCATTTTATGTAATATTGATGATGTTCCTTTTTATCTTTGCTTGTGGCCTCTATGCTTGGTACTATCTCCCAAAGAATCAAGTAAAAGTCTGGGCTTTTAATCAAGTAAAAGAAGGAGATAGAAAGAAAACATGGTGGAATAATTTTGCTGTAGCTTTTGCAGGGGCAACAATCATTCCTTCTCTCCTAACGGGTTATATTCAGAATACTTTTGGTATTTTATTGGGAATTTTGTTAACCTTGACGCTGACAGCTGTTATGGTAGATGCGGTTTATGCAGCTATTTATGTGAAAAAGCATCCTGATAGCGATGAAATCAATCTCTAGGATGGTTTGGATAATGGAGGATATAAATGAGATTATTCAATTATACATTTGAAGAAAGTCAATCTTTTGTTAATGAAGATATTATAAATAAGGTAAAGACTAAAGGGAGTTATAAAAGATTTATAGGATTTGCATTGTTTTCAATCTTGCTATATGTTTTATCTTTAGTAGTTCCTGTACTATTAAGCGGTGATACTATATATTCTACACAAAATTTTAGTTGGTTCAATTTACCTTTAATTATTATGTTTCTTATGTTTTATATCGTTTATATTATTTTTTCTATAAAATATAGAAACAATCCAATGATTTTAAAATATATAACTTTTTGTTATATGCTTTTGTTAATATTCATAATGGAAATTTGTTTAACTTTATCAATAGCTTCACGAAGAAATCTTCTAGGAATTCTATCGGGATTTCTGTTTGTAATTGTCTGCTATTATCTCATGAGAACCGTTCCTAGAAAAATAAGAGAATCGGTAGAAAAAAGGGAACCATTTGTTCCTTTATCAGCTTTGTTTACAGAGAAAGTCTCTGATGGCCTCATTTTTATAGGGGGGACGGGAATTACTGCTTTTTTAGCACTATTTGATCGTTCGACAGGAAGTGATACTAGGGGGGCAATCAATGCTATTGTCACACCTTTTGTTCCTGCGATTCTTTTATTTGCTGTATATGTCTTTTCTATTGACCTTCTGAGAGGCTATTATCTTTTTAAATATTCTGAACAATATAGGAAACAATTCGGCTACTCAGTTAAAGACTGGTATGGTGAAAAGTCGAAAGAATATAAAAAAAGCCAAAATAGTATGACAGAGTGAGAGGCATTCCAAAAGTTAGACACAAAATCTAACTTTTGGGGCTCTTTGTTTAGTACAAGAGTAGAGCAATTATAGAGGAGACAGTTGCCTTCTCTTTTATCTCCATTATTCAGATTTTTTTGCTCGTCAATCTGTCAATTAGATGATAATAAGAACACTGTTTATTTTGTAGAAATCTTATTATATTTCTATATTCTAAAAAGATAAAATTTTCTCCACTCATTCCCCCTTATGCTATAATAGTCTATAGAAAGTCGAGGGAATGATGAAAAAAGTATGGTTTGTAGCGCTGGTGCAGGGAGTGGCCTTGTTTGTGATA
>CALIWM010000170.1:0-1618 GCA_938046645.1 uncultured Gemella sp.
GTTTTTGAAAATGCCAACGCTCTCACAGATGAGGAGCGGGATATGCTGACGCGCCTCGCCAAACTATTGGTAGACATGCGCTACCAGTCTTGGAAAGACGACATAAACCTGCTGAAGCCTGCAGAAATCCAAAAAGAAATCCGAGAAAACATTTCTCAGTTGGTCAATCAGCTCCCTTTTGTCAATACTGAAAAGCCAAAGGAAGAGACCCCTGACACTATTGAAGAAGATACTTTGCTCTCTTAAATATGGGTATATCAAAGCCTAGCTAATTATAACCACCCGTCTATGAACCGCACCCCAAAAGTTAGATTTTTTATGTCTAACTTTTGGGGTGCGGTTCAGTAGAAGGGTATTTTTCTCGAACTTAGCGGTGCAAGATGGATTAATAGTCACATAAATATAAAAATTCGAGAGTAAAATTAATTTTTATTCTCGAATTTTATCTTACTGAAGGGCATTAGAAAAATTTTCCACAAACTCTTTTAAGTCATCTCTATAATTTTTCAAAAATTGAATCAAGTCTGATTTACCAACTATTTTCATATCTTTTATTTTATTGTATTGCTTTCTCTGCTCTTCAAAACCTTGTTCATACTGTTTTCTCATCATTTGAAATGTAGTCTCGTCATATAAAACAGTACCTTTGATAGCATTTTCATATTGAGCCATATAGTCATCTAAAATTTTTTGGTACATAGTCAAATAATCTCCATAGGTTTGAATTGACTCAATTGTCTCATCAGAGACATCTTGTGGTGAAAACACCTGATTTGACTCAGACGAACCATTTGTAGTAACTGATGATGGAGAGGTTAGAAGACCAGTTTCATTCTTATCGGGCAGTTTTACAGAAGAGATAATATTCTCAAATATTTTTGAATATTCTTTATCAAAAGATTTTGAAGTTGCAAGAACAAAAGTAATCAGTAAATCGTTATGAGTTAGCGATACAAGTTTTCCCTCTTTTTTACCTTTTACATTCATAATAATATCCCAAGAAAATGCAGGATGGCCATTAACCATCATCTTACTTTCACTAGTTTCTATGACATCCGTATTATTATTTTCGAATCCTTCAATGAAATCTTTTCTGATTTCTGTATTTTCCAAAGAAATATTATCCCTAGAATCAACTGATACTAGAAATAAACTTCCCTCTTCAGGATAAAAATATATAATCTTTTCATTACTATTCGAGGTTGCCCTCTTCCAAGTGCTCGGAACAGAAAAATTAATGTCCTTAAAAGTCTGCTCTGTCATTTCTTATTGACTAGAAGATTCTTTATTCCCTTCGTCCTCATTTGTTTGGCTCTGAATTACTTGATGTTTTTCTTGATGATAAACATCGCCCATTAAGTAAGCCATAGGGATAGAGACGATGGAAAGGATAAGACCTATAACAGCTAGAAGTTTTTGCGATACCGTTTTCTGTGACAGGTATAAAATCCCGCATACAAATCCCAGAAGGGCTAGAAGAAGAGATAAAGTACGCATGCTATTTAGACAAGCTATTAACAAAGCCATAGCTCCTAAAATTGTCGATACCAAAGCCAATTTTTCTTTTTTCATCATTTAACTCCTAAAACCTTTTCATTAGGTATTATATATATATATA
>CALIWM010000171.1:0-2344 GCA_938046645.1 uncultured Gemella sp.
AATTTGCCATCTATTTGTGCCACAAGGGTGTTGTTTTTTCATTTCAACTATGTCATTTAATTCATATTCCATAATCCAACCTCCTATTTTTCTTCATTTGATGTTAATAAAGATTTAAACTCTTTATAGAAATCACGTCGTAATCTTGTTTCAATTTCATTTTTCTTACCGACTTTAGCTTTTCCGATAACATGTATCGTAACAACATTATCTTCAATTTTTTCTATATAATCGATGTGTAATTTATCATTTTTATATAATAAATCATAATATTCTTTAGAGTTATTAGCATTACCTATTACTTTATTAACTCTCTCTTCAATTTTTTCAATAGAATCATCAATCTTAATTGGTAGTTCTACTAACGCCAAGTTATACATTAAAGAATAGTTTACTACTTGATTAATAGTTCCATTAGGAATGAAATATACTTCACCATCTTTAGATCGAATTTTCGTAGAACGTAATCCTAGTGACATTACATAACCTCCAGCAATAAAGGCTGCTTGATTATAAATTTTAACATTATCACCAACATCAAATTGTCCTTCGAGAATGATAAAAAATCCAGATATAATATCTTTAACTAAACTCTGTGCACCAAATCCAATAGCTACCGATGCTATACCTGCACTGGCTACAATACTCGTAGTATTAACTCCTAAGATTGATAGAACTTGAAAAAATGCAATAAAGTAGATTGTATAACGAACTGCACTTTTAATAAGTTTGTGTAACGTTTCTGATCTTTTCTCATTAAACTTTATATTAAATTTCTTATTAGTATTATCTCTAGTTGTCATCACGTAATCAATAATTTTACTAAAGATACGAACTAGTATTGATGCAATAATAAAAATTCCAATTATAAGCAATAGTTTTTCTAAAAGTGTAATAAGTAAATCAGTGTTACTTAATGAAGTTTTAAATTTTTCAATAATATTCATAATTATTCTTCCTTGAATAATGAAATAATACGTTCAAATTCATCATTATCTTTGAACTCAATTTCAATCTTACCTTTTTTATTACGACCTTGTTTAATCGTTACAGAAGTTCCAAGACGCTTTTTAAGAATGTTTTCTTGCTCTTCTATAAAAATATCCTTAGCCTTCGCTTTCTTAACTTCTTTCGGTTTAAGTAACCTCGCTACATATTCTTCTAATTCACGAACAGACATTTTTCTTTCAACTACCAAAGCACAAACCTCTTCCATAGCTTTTTTTGTTTTTAATGAAAGTAGCGTTCGAGCATGAGCAGTACTTATAAGCCCTTGCTCAAGTTTATTTTTAATTTCTGTTGGTAACTTTAATAGTCGTAAACTATTTGCTATATACGGTCTACTTTTTCCAAGTTTTTTAGCCAATTCCTCTTGAGTTAATGACATTTTATCCATCAGATTTTTATAACTTTCTGATTCTTCTAAAGCAGATAAATCTTCACGTTGTAAGTTTTCTAGTACGGCAAAGACCATCATTTCTTCATCTGTCATCTCTTTAATAATAGCTGGAATTTCTTTTCTACCTAACAGTTCAAACGCTCTATAACGACGCTCACCTGCTATAATGTAATAACCTTTTACAGCTTTTTTTACAATAATTGGTTGTAATAAACCATTTTTTTCGATAGATTCCTTTAATTCGTTTAATTTTTCTTCATTAAAATAAGTACGTGGTTGATATGGATTCTTTTTAATTTCATCGAGTGCAATTTCCACTATTTTATCATTATCTGTAACTAACTCGACATTTTCTGTAGCGAAAATAGCATCAAGTCCACGTCCTAAACCTTTACCTAATTTCTTAGCCACGTTCAATCACCTCTTTAGCTAATGATAAATATTGTTTTGCTCCATTAGAATTTTTCGCATATTCAATAATTGGTTCACCAAAACTTGGGGCTTCACTTAAACGTACAGTTCTTGCGATAACTGTTTCAAATGCTTTATCTTTGAAATGTTCTCTTACTTGTTCTGCTACTTGGTTAGATATATTTGTTCTACTATCAGTCATAGTAAGTAATACCCCAAAAATATCCAATTTAGAATTAAGATGCTTTCTTACTATATTAAATGTATTCATAAGCTGACTAAGCCCTTCTAAGGCATAATATTCTGTCTGTACAGGGATAATTACCCCATCAGCTGCAGTCAATGAATTTAATGTAATAAGCCCTAAAGATGGAGGACAATCGATTACTACATAGTCATATTTTTCTTTAATTTCTGAAATTGCATTTTTCATACGTTGTTCACGACTAATTGCTGAAACAAGCTCAACTTCTGCACCCGCTAAAGCTATACTAGATGGAACTATATCTAAATTCTCATACGCTGTTTTTAAAA
>CALIWM010000172.1:0-2275 GCA_938046645.1 uncultured Gemella sp.
AATAAGTTTAGCATCTTTTGCTATAAGTATTATTAATAGATATATATATTTTTAAAAAACTGTTGACATATGCTAAACTCAATGTTAAACTTATACTTGTATCAGATACGAGAACAAGTTGAAGATTAAAATAGGATAATTTAAGAAATAGATAGTTAAAGGAGATAGGATGGATACAAAATTTTCAGTAGCATTACACATACTAATATATATTTCAGAAACAGATAAAGTAGTATCTTCGGAACTACTAGCCAAAAGTGTTAACACTAACAGTAGTCACATTAGAAAAATTTTGGCAGTGTTAAAAAAAGGTGGACTAATAGAAAGTCAACAGGGGAAAACTGGAATCACTCTTGCAAAAGAAACTAAGGATATTACATTAGCAGAAATTTATCAAATCATTTATCCGGATAAATATTTAGTAAATATTCATGAAGGAGCTAATAAAGAATGCCCAGTTGGTTTTAATATAGAAAATTTATTACAACCAGTATTTAATGAAGCACAAGAAGCATTTTATAAAAAACTTGAAAGTAGAACATTAGAGCAATTAATTAAAGAATTATACATAATAGGAGAAAAATAAACATGAAAGCAGCATTACATACAAAATACAATAAAAATAATATAGAACTTGAAATTAGAGAAGTAGCAGTACCTAAAATAAATGAAAATGAAGTACTAGTAAAAGTTAAAACAGCAGGAGTAAATCCACTTGATAATATGATTTCTCGTGGTGAAGTGAAGATTATCGTACCTTATACACTTCCACAAATTGCTGGGAATGAAGTAGTGGGTATTATTGAACAAAAAGGAAGTAATGTAACTAATTTTGAAATAGGAGATAGAGTATTCTCTAGATTACCATTAGATAAAATTGGAGCTTTTGCTGAATATGTAGCAATAAATCAAGATGATATTGCTAAAGTACCAGACTATTTAACAGATGAAGAAGCTGCTGCAGTTCCATTAACAGCATTAACAATTATGCAAGCTTTAGAACTTATGGGAGCAGAATCAGGAAAAACAATCTTCATCTCTGGTGGAACAGGTGGAGTAGGAGGTATGGTTATCCCAATCGCTAAAGCAAAAGGATTAACAGTAATCACTAATGGTAGTGTAGAAAATAAAGAACGTGTTGAAAAATTAGGTGTAGATCAATTTATCGATTATAAAACAACAGATTACACTAAAGTATTAAAAGATGTTGATTATGTACTTGATACTTTAGGTGGTGCAGAAACAGAAAAACAAATGACAATTATGAAATCAGGTGGAAAATTAGTATCATTAAGAGCCATGCCAAATGGAAGTTTTGCTAAACGAATGAACTTAGCTTGGTGGAAACAATTTATCCTAGGGTTAGCAGGAAGAAAATTTGATAAAATGGCGAATAAATATGGAGTATCGTATGATTTTATTTTTGTAGAATCAAATGGTAAGCAATTACAAGAAGTAGCCGATATTTTCACAAAATTAGAAATTAAACCATCTGTAGATACAGTATTTGATTTTGAAGATGTAAACAAAGCATTGGATAAAGTAGCTAACGGTCGTTCTAGAGGAAAAACAGTTTTAAGTTTCAAATAAAATTAAAATATATAAATAACAAGAAAAGAGTGCGACTAAAAATTATTGTTTCTTAGTAATCAATTTTTCTAAGTCGCTCTTACTATTCAAATATCAGCAAACATAATAAAGTTAGGAGACAATCATGTCATATATAAACAAAAGAAATGAATACATTAATGTTAATGGATTAAAAATAGCTTATAGAGAAATAAACAAAGGAAAATCAGAAAAACCATTAGTAATGCTTGTGCACTTAGCAGCAACGATGGATAACTGGGATCCGAAATTTATCGACCTAGTAGCAGAAAAGCATCATATTATCTTATTAGATCTACCAGGTGTTGGAGGAAGTGAAGGAAAAGTAGCTATATCAATCCCAGGGATGGCACAACAAGCAATAGATATTATTAAAGAATTAGGTTACAGTAAAATTAACTTACTAGGATTATCAATGGGTGGAATGATAGCTCAAGAAGTAACGAGACTAAATAATGACTTAGTAGAAAAATTAATTCTAGTGGGAACAGGTCCAAGAGATGGTGAGGGTATAGAAAAAGTAACAAGTACTACTTTTAAATTTATGTTCAAAGCAGTATTAAATAGAGTAGATCCGAAGAGATATATCTTCTATAACCACGATGAAAAAGGAAATCAAATTCAGTCTTGCTTACCGGGACATGTGGCAGTCTTCCGGTAAATACCA
>CALIWM010000173.1:0-2236 GCA_938046645.1 uncultured Gemella sp.
TAACACATTGAAAATGTTATTTAATAATATGAATTTTAACATTCTGTTTTCATAGCTAATTTTCAATATTTTTTAATAATTTTGAATATTTCCAATATTTTTTAGTTTATTTATTATTCATACTGTGCTATTATTAGAAGACATAGAATAAAAGAAAATTTGATAAGGTTTAACTATTAAAAAATTCATATTTTTTTAATAGTTAACATAGTTTAAAATTTACCTATTAGTTCTTACTTTTATGGAACTTTACTTTTTTTATTCTAATTATATACAATTAAAGGAGTGCCATTATGGATAAAATTTTTGAACTTATTGAAAAAGAACAACATAGACAAGACACTAACATTGAACTTATTGCAAGTGAAAACTTTGTTTCTAAAGATATTCTAAAAGCAACAGGAAGTATTTTAACAAATAAATACGCTGAAGGCTATCCTGGAAAAAGATATTATGATGGATGTGAAGTAATTGACGAAATAGAATCTCTTGCAATAGATAGATTAAAAGAACTTTATGATGCAAAATTTGTAAACGTGCAAGCACACTCAGGATCAAGTGCAAACATTGCAGTTTACTTATCTTTATTAACACCTGGTGATACTATTCTAGGAATGAGTATGGATGCTGGTGGACACTTAACTCACGGTAGTAAAGTTAACTTCTCAGGAAAACTATTTAATGCCGTTTCTTATGGCGTAACAAAAGATACTCATCTTATTGATTACAATGAAGTACTTCGTATTGCTAAAGAACATAAACCAAAAATGATAATTGCCGGATCAAGTGCATATTCTCGTGTAATTGATTTCGCTAAATTTAGAGAAATTGCTGATGAAGTTGGTGCATACTTAATGGTTGATATGCCTCATATCGCTGGTTTAGTAGCTGCTGGCCTACATCCAAACCCAGTACCTTATGCTGATGTAGTTACATCTACTACACATAAAACTTTAAGAGGTCCACGTGGTGGTATTATCCTTACTAACAATGAAGAAATCGCAGTTAAAATTAATAAAATGATTTTCCCTGGTGCACAAGGTGGGCCGTTAGAACATGTTGTTGCGGCAAAAGCAATTTGTTTTGCTGAAGCACTTAAACCAGAGTTTAAAGTATACCAACAACAAGTAGTAAAAAATATGCAAGCAATGGTAGAAGCGTTTAAAGCTAACAATATTCCTGTGGTTTCAAATGGTAGTGATAACCACCTATGTCTTATCGACACATATTCTACTTATAATGTTACTGGACATGATGCTAGTGACCTATTAAGTAAAACTAAAATTACATGTAATAAAAATGGTATCCCATTCGATACATTACCACCTATGAAAACTAGTGGATTACGTCTAGGAGCTGCTGCTATGACTTCTAAAGGTTATGTAGAAGAAGACTTTGTAGAAATTACAAATATCATTTGTGATTTATTAAAACACGGTGAAAGCTATCTAGAAAAAGCTCAAGAAAGAGTAGCTGCTTTAGTAGCAAAAGAAAGAAAGAAAAGAATTTAGGTAAAAATATCATCAATAATATTACAAACGACGAAGAAAATTTTTTTCGTCGTTTTTTTACGAACTTTTTATTCTTTTAAACATAGCTAATGTTCGCCTTTGATTTTTTTTTTTTATATTTTTATATTTCAATGTTGACAACGTTCGTTTTTCGTGTTATATTTATAAAAATTCTTTAGGAGAAATGAAAGTATGAAAATCGAAAAAATTATCAAAGCATCTTTTTTTCATAGCCCAAAGTATGGCGAAATTGAATTTCTGGAACATGCTATTTTTTTAGTTTCTGATAATGGAATTATAACTGAAATTATTAGAAAAGAAGATGAAAATTATCAACAAATACTAAATAAATACTCACATGAAAGTAACTTTATTGATTTTAAAGATAAAGTACTTTTACCTGGTTTCATCGACTTGCACATCCATGCTCCACAATGGCCACAAGCCGGACTTGCCTTAGATGATGAATTAAGCTATTGGTTAAATAATTTCACGTTTCCTTTAGAATCGAAATATAAAGATATCAATTATGCAAGAGAAGTGTATACCAATTTGGTCAAAACATTATTAGCGAATGGTACTACTTCTGCAATGTATTTTGGAACTATTCATAATGAAGCTACTTTGGAATTAGCAAAAATCTGTGCTAACTCTGGTCAAAGAGGCTTCGTAGGAAAAGTCGTTATGGATGATGAAAATATGAATCCTGACTTTTACCGTGATAA
>CALIWM010000174.1:0-1706 GCA_938046645.1 uncultured Gemella sp.
TCTTTAGCGTCGAATGTAGTTGGGCTTACGCCCTGTGAGACTAGAACGTTGCCAGACTTTTGATATGGAGGTTTAGCTCAGCTGGGAGAGCACTTGCCTTACAAGCAAGGGGTCAGCGGTTCGATCCCGTTAACCTCCACCATTTTTAATAAGCCGGGAAGATAGCGAAGAGGCTAAACGCGGCGGACTGTAAATCCGCTCCTTCGGGTTCAGTGGTTCGAATCCACTTCTTCCCACCATTCTTAGGGACGTAGTTTAACGGTAGAACAAAGGTCTCCAAAACCTTTGGTGTGGGTTCGATTCCTGCCGTCCCTGTACAAGGTGTAATCATAAATGATTACACTTTTTTTTATTGTCTTTAAAATAATATCTACTTTACTTCGGAAATATTCTTTTAAAGTACTGTTTTATAAGGTTTATTTGATAGTCTATATCGGGAAATATTTTTGACAATTATATTAAAGTATGATATTGTATTAGTGTATATAAAGTAATAGGAGGTAAAATATGACAGAGAGTGTAAAACCATTTAGTAAGCTATATGATTTAACACAGAGAGCAGAAAAAGTAGGTATTTCTGATGATGATGTACTTAGAGAGATTTTGGTTGAGAAGATTGTGCCGAACAAATACCAGCCACGTCGTGAATTTACAGAAGAAAAAATCAAGGAACTTGCTGAATCAATTAAGCAGAATGGTTTACTTCAATCTATTACAGTTCGTGATATGGGAAATGGATTCTATGAACTTATTGCTGGGGAAAGACGTTTAAGAGCTATTAAGTATTTACAATATGCTACAACTAAGGCTATCGTCAAGGAATTAACTGATGAACAGATGGCGACACTTGCATTAATTGAAAATATTCAAAGAGAAGAATTAACACCAATTGAAGAGGCGCATGCATACCAAGAGTTACTTAGAATTAATAAACTTACTCAAGATGAACTAGCTAAGTCTTTAGGGAAAACTCAAGCGACTGTAGCAAATAAACTTCGTTTATTAAAGCTTAGTAAAAAAGTTATTGATGCAATAAATACTAAGAAAATTACTGAACGTCATGGTCGTGCTATGGTTAAGTTAGATCCTTCGGCTCAAGAGAAATTATTGATTCAAATTTTATCACAAAATCTAAATGTATCTCAAACTGAAGAGAAAATTGATACATATTTAAAGATTAAGAAAGATACAAAAGTTTTTAATCCAACTGTAAATTACGATGGACAAAAAATTATAGCTAAACTTATAAAAGAGATAGCTAAACTAGAAGAGAAATATAATATAAATTTAAACAAAGAAGAAGAAGAAAATATGGAGAGTGTGGTTATTAAAGTTACTGTACCACGCTATGTAAAAAAAGAGGTAAATGATGAAAATATTAGCGATATGTAATCAAAAAGGTGGAGTAGGAAAAACAACTACTTCAATTAATCTAGCGGCATCTCTAGCACATTTAAAGAAAAAAGTATTATTAATTGATACCGATCCACAAGCTAATGCTACGAGCGGTGTAGGTGTAGATAAAGCAGCGATAAGTCAATCAATTTATAATATACTTGTAGATGAAGTTAATATTAATGATGTAATAATTAAAACAGCTTATGAAAATCTGGATATTGTGCCTTCTAGTATTGCACTAGCGGGTGCAGAAGTTGAGCTTGTCTCAGCAATTAGCCGTGAGCAACGCATGAAAAATGCAATATCTG
>CALIWM010000175.1:0-5569 GCA_938046645.1 uncultured Gemella sp.
GAAAAAATGTGGTATACTAGAAGATAACATTAAAATTATTGATTTCTGTACGGTTAGAGATAATGATAAATTTTTTTCATATAGATTAGACAATGCTACTCCAAAACGTATCGGAACAATGATTCAAATAGATTAAATTCATATAGAATAGAGGAAACAATATTGGAAAAAGATATTAAATTAGTTGAACAAATAGCTACATTTAAGAGATTACCGAAAAGTGATAGTAGATGGCGTGTAGCATTTTATTATATAGCGAAAGAATTTTGGGATTTAGAAGAGGTTTTCGTAATAATAGATAAAGCTCTTTATGAAGAACAAGGATTAAAAATTCCAGTTTTTAGAGAGTATAAAGAGGCGGAAGGATTCCAAATTTTTTCTAGTCATATAAAAGCGAAGGAATTTGTAGAGAAACAAGGCGATTTATTCGTTACTGCTAGTGGAGAAAAACTTATTGGTAGAATACGTCAAGGTGCGTTTAGAGAAGTGTTCGTTCCATTTTTTGCTGAACAAAACTTCAACTATTTACTAAATGAAGATGAAGCACTATTTGCTGATACTTTCAAACGACTTCTGGCAGTTATGGAAGCTAGTGAGAACTATATTGTGGATCAAGAACAAGAAGATATGCTTAAAGCAGGTGATGTTCAAGGATTCTTTTCAGATATCTGTAAAAAATATATAGTATTAGTATAAAGATAAACATCAAGCGTAATTTTGTCATGTTTGAACTTCAAGCATAAATTAATTACGTTTGATTTTTTATTTAGATTTCATTAGGTTACAAATGTTGCATCCTTCTTATTTTTTTCATATAATTTATATATAGAATAATGAATAAAATTTAATGGAGGGAGGTAAGTCATGAGTAAGATAAAGTATAGAAAATTATATTTTTTATTTATGATATTAGAAATTTTATTATTGATAATGATTTCGGGATGGTATTATTTTTCGGAAAGAAAGATGGGGATGATAAGACATATATTTTTCAGAAACGTTTATAAATTCCCGAAATACTTTACTGATACAAATATGAAAGTAATAATAGCTTGTTTTATTATGTTTTTAGTTATTCAGCTAGTATTATTTATGAGAACTAGAAGATTTTTATTTAGTTTTATATTGAATATAGTATTTGTAATCTTTTCAATATATTTCATTATCAATTATAATGCGGATAAAATTTTTATATATTATTATTTAATAATATTCTGTAGTTTATTCAATTTAACAAGGTTTTTACAGTTTCTAACTTTAAATCATAAAGTAGGAAATTAGAATAAAAAATTATTCGTGAAAAAATATTAAGTACATTTAAACTTTTCTTTAAACTTTGTTTAAGTTGGTATTGATATTATAAAAGTGTAAGTAAAACACGTTTAACTTTAAGATAATATTAATAAGGTTTACAAGGAGGACCCTAATGGAAAATAGAAATAACAACCAAAATAATAGAGAATTTAACAATCAAGGAAATTATAATGAACAAACTAATTATCAAAATTATGATAATGTAGAAAATTCTCAATACGACAATTATGAAAATTATCAAGAGATGAACAATACGCAAGTACCTGTTCAACAGAAAAATAACTATGGGAAATTATTCTTAACTGTCTTTGCAGCGTTTGCTCTTGGTGCTACTAGTGTGTTTGGAGCGCAAGCGGTAATGGGAACTGGTAAGGCTCTGAATTCTTCGGTAACAGCGACGAAAGAAGATAAGGATAATGAACAAATCACAGTAAATGCAATTTCAAAAGCAAAAGATGCGGTAGTTTCAATCGTAAACTATCAAAGTAATTCAAATAACAACTTAGAGTCAATCTTAGGAGGAGCTAGTAGATCTGGTAATGATTCTGGTGATTTAAAAGCAGCTTCTAGCGGAAGTGGAGTAATCTACAAAAAAGTAGGAAATACAGCGTATGTCGTGACTAATAACCACGTTGTTAACGGTGCTAAGAAGTTATCTGTTATCTTAAGTGACGGTACTAATGTAAACGCAGAAGTTGTCGGGACTGATGTTTGGACAGACCTTGCGGTATTAAAAATTAGTGGTGATAATGTAACTACAACGATGGATTTTGCTGATAGTGATAAAATCGCAGTTGGTGAAACAGCGTTTGCTATCGGATCACCTTTAGATGTTAACTTATCTAATACTGTTACAAAAGGAATTGTATCAGCTGTAAATAGACAAATCCCAATGGATGTTGATGGAGATGGTAAAAACGACTGGAACCAAACTGTAATCCAGACTGATGCGGCTATTAACCCAGGTAATAGTGGTGGTGCATTAATCAACAGTGAAGGTAAACTTATCGGTATTAACGAATCTAAAATTGCTAAAGCAACTGCAAATGTAAGTGCTGAGGGAATAGGGTTTGGTATTCCTTCGAATGAAGTAAAACTTATCACTGAACAATTAGAACAATCAGGCAGAGTTATCAGACCTGCATTAGGTGTACAATTAGTATCAGTTAATACAGTAGATAGTGATACTGTAAAATCACAATTGAAATATGAAGGTAAACAAGGTGTAGTAATTCGTTATGTTGAGGATGGTACTCCAGCAGCTCAAGCAGGTTTAGAGAAATATGATATCATTACAAAATTAAATGGTGAAGAAGTAAAAGATGTTGCTGCAGTTAGAAAATACTTATTTGAGAAATCAAAAATTGGAGATACTGTAAAAGTAACTTACTACAGAGATGGTAAAGAACAAACAACAAATGTTGTAGTTCAGGCATTAAATACAAGATAAAATATAAGAACTTAGGATGGATTTTCATTCTAAGTTCTCTTTTAAGTGCTGTTCGATAAATGTTCGAAACGAAACGAAAAAACAATAAAGAATTTAATAAAAAAACATAATATCAATATTCAATATCGGTGACATTATAGAGTGCTAAGTTGAAAATGTTATTTATATAGTTTGAAAATAAGAAAAAAATTTGCCAAATCGATAAAAATATGTTATTATTAGTTTGTTAAATTTTAGAAAAGAATATAGGTGAATAAATGAAAAAAGTAAGAAAAGCGATTATTCCAGCAGCAGGATATGGTACAAGATTCCTACCTGCGACTAAAGCCTTGCCAAAAGAAATGCTACCAATTATCGATACTCCTACTATTCAATATATAGTAGAAGAAGCGGTAAAAGCTGGAATTGAAGATATAATTATTGTAACTGGTAAACAAAAAAGAGCTATTGAAGACCACTTCGATAGAAACGTTGAGTTAGAAGTTGAGTTAGAAAACAAAGGTAAGTTAGCAATGTTAGAAAAAGTTAAGTACCCAACGCAACTTGCTAACATTCACTACGTACGTCAAAAAGAAATGGCAGGACTAGGGGACGCGATTTTAACTGCTCGTAGTTTTATTGGTGATGAGCCATTTGCAGTATTACTAGGTGATGACGTTGTAATTAATGACGAATACCCTGCAATTAAACAACTTATTGATAAAGCAGAAGAAACAGGATGTTCTGTAATTGGGGTTCAAACAGTTCCAGAAGATCAGACTCACAGATACGGTGTTATCGCACCTAAAAGTCAAGATGGACATCTATATGAAGTTGAGAAGTTTGTAGAAAAACCAGCTCCAGGAACAGCACCATCTAACCAAGCGATTATGGGAAGATATGTCCTTAACCCAGGAATCTTCAAACACTTAGCTAAGAAACAAGTAGGTGTTGGTGGAGAAGTTCAATTAACTGATGCTATCCAAATGTTAAATGAGGAAGAAAATGTTTATGCATATGACTTCCAAGGTAAACGTTACGATGTAGGTGAAACAATTGGATTTGTTAAGACTACTATCGATTTCGCACTTAAATCTGATCTAAAAGATGAATTAGTGCCATACTTAAAAGCTAAATTAGCAGAATTAGAATAAGATTAAGCGATGTAATTTTTTACATCGCTTTTTCAGAAACTATAGGTAGGTATAATTATGATTGTTAATCATTTTGGGGTTTATGGAATTTGTATTAAAGATAATAAACTTCTATGCATAAAAAAGGAAAGAGGTCCTTACAAAAATAGGTTTGATTTACCTGGAGGTAGTCAAAAAGAAAATGAGGGACTCACAGAAACCCTAGTTCGAGAATTCCGAGAAGAAACAGGATATCGTATAGAAAACTATGGGAACTGCAGAGTGTATGATGTCTTTGTAGAGGAAATTAATAGAAACGTACATCATATTATGGTATTTTATGATGTTGATGTTAACCTTGAACAGCAAGATGTAATTTCAGAAAAGTTGGAAGACGAACTAAATGATTCTAGTGGAATATATTGGATTGACTTAGAAAAATTAGATATAAAGAATTCATCGCCGCTGATATTAAAATTACAACAGGAACTAAGTAATGATAAAACTACCTTAGATAAAGAAGTTTATAAAAATTGGACAATATTATAAAAGAACTTATCCATGAAAAATATGGATAAGTTCTTTTGTTGTTATTTATAATCATTTTTAGCGTCAGGTTTTTGACCTTTATCTTTATTAATATCTACTGGTAAAGTTCCATCTAGTTGCCAATCGTTCCAACCTCCGTCATAGAAATAAGTGTTGGCACGACCTGTAAGCTGAGTCATGAACCATGGAACTGAGTTTCTCCATCCAGTACCACAGTACAATGCAATTTTATCTGTTTCTTGGATTCCTTGACCTTTCCAAAGATTATAGATTTCTTGTGGATTTCTAAGAGTTCCGTCTGGATCATAGTAGTCGTTCACATCAGCTTTAGTTTCTCCAGAGAATCCAAAGATAGCACCTTGAGGTTCACCAGCTTTTTCGATGTAATCATAACCACTAGTTTTACCAGTGTATTCATCCCAAGATCTGATACTTACAAGTTTAAGTCCTTCATTTTTAACTTTTTCAGCAACTTCTTTAGCACGAGAGATGTCATATTCTGGGTGAGCAGGAATATTTGCTCCAAAGTCAGTTGCTTCTTTTGGGGTGTTTGCTGTAGTTTCAGTTTCAAAACCAGCTTCTTTCCATGCTTTAAGTCCACCATTCATTACACGAACGTCTTTTACACCAGCCCATTTAAGAGCCCAGTTTACTCTAAATCCTGCCGAAGCATCATCAGAGTATATAATTATAGTTTTATTACTTGTTATACCTTGTTTTAGTAGGTTTTTCTTGATTTCTTCTGCAGAACGTAAGTTCCATACAGGTCCATCTTCAATCCAGTCTGTGTTAAAGTGATAGGCACCTTTAATATGTTCTTTGTAATTTATAGCTTTGTCACCTTCACCCCATGAAACTTCAAAAATAGCATAATCATTATTTGTGTATGTTTCTGGTTTTTTACCATCTTTTATATCCTTAACCCATTGAGGTGAGACTAGATTTTGGTATTCTGGATAAGATACTAAATTCGCTTTATTTGCATCATTATCTGCAAATTTTTTATAATCATCAAATTTATATACTTCATATCCAAGAGAAGCTAGTTTATCTGCAACTTTAGAAGTATTGTCTTTATTAGTGTCGTAGACGATTGTTTTTTTCTTTTTATCTAAGCCTTTATCACTAATAAACTTATCTTCTT
>CALIWM010000176.1:0-4058 GCA_938046645.1 uncultured Gemella sp.
AGTACCGATAACATCTCCTGCTGGGTTTTTAGCTGGTACTGATTCTGCAGGTTGTCCATTTTCATCCAATAGTTTGTATGAAGTCGTGTCGATTGGCACTTCTTTTTCAACACCATTAACTGTTGCTTTACCTGGTTTGAAGGTTACTTCTTTAGATTGTTCAACACCTTGTACATCTGTTGTTTCAGCTGGTTGAGCAGTTGGTGTGACACCTACGATAGTTGGAGTGTAAGTTGTGTTAACTTTAGTTCCGTTTTCGTCTTCTGCTTGTACTTTAGCTGGTTGTACTTTACCCTTGTACTCTTTGTTAGTTGGTGTGAAGGTTACTTTGTTAGTAGCTGGATCAATTGTGTATTCCCCTACTTTGTTTCCTTCTGGATCTAAAGCGTCTACTGGAGTACCTGGTGCTACTGGGTTACCTGAAGCATCAAGTAGAACCGCTGAGTTAGCTTTGATTGGAACTGATTTTTTCTCACCCTCGATTGTTGTTTCACCTTTAGTGAATGATACTGTTCCATCTTGTGGCTGTCCTTGGATACCTGAAGATTCCGCTGGTGTTGCTGTTGGTGTGACACCTACGATATGTGGAGTATAAGTAGTGTTTACTTTAGTTCCGTTTTTATCTTCTGCTTGTACTTTAGCTGGTGTTACTTTACCAGTGTAAGTTTTATCAGTTGGTGTGAATGTTACTTCACCTGTAGCTGGGTCGATTGAGTAAGTACCTACTGGAGTGATTCCATCTTCAGCGTATGCTGGAGTTGTTTGTCCAGGTTGAACTTCATTTCCTTCTTTATCTAGAAGCTTGTGAGAGTTTTCTTTAATTGGTACTTCTGCATTTCCTGCTGTGAATGTAGGAGTTCCTTTTTGAGTTTCACCCTGTACACCTGCTGAATCTGTAGGTTTAGCTGTTGGTTCTACAGCTGTTACTGTTGGAGTGTATTTTGTAGTAGCTGTCGCTGTTACATCTTGTCCATCTTTATTTTGACCTACTGGTGCTGTTAATGTTACATCCACACCTGATGCAGTTCCTTTGAATGTTGGAAGTGGTTGGAATGTTACTTCACCAGTCGTAGGATTGATTGTGTAAGTTCCTTCTCCTTCTACAGTTACAGAATCAACTTTAGCTTTAGTTTTTGGATCTACTAATTTAGCAGGATATTTATCACTTGGTGTTACTGTTGTTGCAGTATCTGCATCACCTTCTGTTTTGAATGTTGGTGTTTTCTTCTGTTCTTTACCTTGAATATCTGTTGATTTTTCAGGGTCAGCAGTGATTTCTTTTGGCGTTACATTTGGTACATAAACAGCATCCATTGTTTTAGTTGTACCTGCTGAGTGAGTACCATCGTTAACATTCTCAAGTTTGTTTTGATCTGTTAAAGCTGTCCATCCAGTTGATTGACCATTAGTATCTACTGCACGTAAAACGATACCGTCCGCTTTCCCAACAAAGTTAGCTTCTGGAGTAAATGTTACACCAGTATCTGTTACTTCATAAGTACCTTGACCTGCTTTAGTATATGTTTTTGTTAATGAACCGTCTGGGTTAACAATCATTACACCTTCAGTTTGTACTTTCTTAGTCGATGCTAAACTAATTGAGTTACGTTGTTCAGTATAGTTAATTTTACCATATGCATTGAATGTAGTTTTACCATTATTAGAGCCCAATTCAGATGCATCAGCTTCAACACGATTTATAAACTCAATACCAATATTTTGTTTTTCACCTTGTTTACCAGTAGTTTCTTCATAGTCACCACGCGGTGGATGTGAAATTTGAATTTGGTTATCTTCTACTTCTCCAGAATAAGCAATTCCTGTAGGTTTTTCTATTTGTTTTTGATCTTTTGCGATACGAACACGGAAGTTAGCAACATCTTTACTTGTATCAATTATTTGAGTATTAGTGAATGTTAATTCAACTTCCTGGTTTTTACCTGTAACTTCGGCAATTGATGATTCTTCACCTTTATCGAATTTACCATTTCCGTTGAAATCGATAAATCCTCGAACATAAGCTGGTTCTACAGTTCCAGTATATCTATCATTACCATTTGCAGAAGCAATAACTTTTACTTTATAAGTATTATCTGGACCTTTAATTAAATGAACTTCTGGTTCGCCAGTATCTTTATTATTTACTACATTATCAGGTGCAATAAGTTGATCAACACCTTCATCGGCATTATCAGTTGCATCATCTGAACCTTTACCACGAACTCGCTCTCCATTAACTGCCTCAGGGTCTGCTTTTACTTTACCTAAGTATGGTTGTTGAATTTCTTCAATTCCATTTGTTTTATAGTTTACTGTTTCAGTTCTAAGAAAGTGTTCTGCTGTTCCATATGATTCTGGAAGATCCCCGAAGTCAGATAACTTAATACCAATCATAGATGATTGAGCACCACCAGAAATCATAAACATACCAACTTCTGTTGCTCCTGCTGTCGATACAATTGGAGTCGCACGAGGTGTACGTTGCCCATTACTATCTTGATATCCTCCAAACACTTGCGAACCAAGACCTGCTGTAGCAGCATCTGGTGTTGCAAATAATTTATTAGCTAATGCTTTTTGTAACCCTGCACTTGCTTGTGAGAATAATTGTGGACTTGTGACATTATCCATTCTGCTTGAAGTAATTGGATCGTACGGATTTACCTCATCTTCCTTACCTACCATGGCAACTAAATCCCATGGAGTACCATTTGTTGTATAAATCTCAGATTCTTTTTCTCCAATATCTTCCCCTGTAGTCATTACGATACCAGGTTTTGTTTCTTTACCATTGTAAGTAGCTTCAACTTTGAATACTACCCCACCGATAGTTCCTACTTTTTGGTTTGCTTTATCATCTGTTCCTGCAATCGTAGTTTTATGTGGAGTTGAATCTAGTCCAGCATTTTTAATATGAGACCATTGTGTTTGAGCTGAACCACCGATACCATTCGCTTGTCCATCTTTGAAAACGTTTTGGGCAGCTGCATCATAAGTATCTTCATTCGCAGTTCCTGCTACACGATTTTTATAAACTTCAGTTGCATGGAACGGTTTTAATTCCTTCACCGTCATTTTAACGATATAACCAGGAATTAATTGTTTTGTAAATACAGAACCTACTTGTAATTGACCATTTGATTTTAATCCTGTCCAAGCTGCTGTATCAGAAAAATCTAACCATTGGATTTGTTTTCCTAAGTTACTTAGAGCTTTATCATCTTTACCTTTATTTAAGATTGGAATATCTCTTAATGATGAATATCCATGATCTTCCAACCATTTTTTACCTGTTTCAGTAGAAGCATCTTTAAGTGCTGTTGTTTGAGCTTCTGCCAAGTTAACAGCAAACTTACCGTCACGGCCGATTCCTGCGTTTTTCAATTCATTGTAAACTGCAAGGATTGATTCATTAAGACGTTCCAATTGAGCATCTACTTGCTCTTTTGTGACACTCTTATCAGCTAGAAGAGCTTTAGTTTCAGTTAGAACAGCTTGGTTTTTAGCTACCGCTGCTGTAACTGCTGCCTTGTTTTCTTCTTTAACGTCAGACTTAGCAAGTTCAGTCTCAGCCAATTTGTTAGTTACTTCAGCTTCTGATGATACTTGTGTAAGAGTTGTTGTTGCTACTGAAAGAGCTTTTTCAACTGGAGTTGCTTTCTTTTCAGCTTCAGCTTTCGCAGCTTCTTTTTCAGCCGCTTGTTTCTTATCGAAACCAGCAGTATTTGACTCAGTTACAACTGTGCTCAAAGCTGATACAGTTTCTGCTTGTGCATCTACATCAGCTTGGCTAGCATCTGCTTTTGCAAGAGTTGCTTTAGCTGTTGCCAATACTTCCTTAGCTGAACTTACTACTGTAGCGTCTGCATATTTAGCAGTTGAAAGTTTAGACTCCAAAGTAGCAATACTTGCTTCAAGGATAGCCTTATTTACTTTCTTAGCTTCTTCTACTTTCACTTCAGTTTTTGCTTCAGTAGCTTTTTCAGTTTCTGGCTTCACAGTCTCTGGTTTTACAGTTTCTACTGTTTCAGCTTTAGGCTCAGCCTTTTCCTTCTCCT
>CALIWM010000177.1:0-4059 GCA_938046645.1 uncultured Gemella sp.
GCAGTATTGCGTTTCATGTATCTCCTCCAAAAGTATACACTGTCTACTTATCTATTTTTAGTATATACTGTCTACTTTTTCTTGTCAAATAAAAATAGGCAAGACTATCACGCTATCCAAAATCTACAATGAAGCTCTTGTTGCCTATCTTTTAAAAAATGAAAAGCTACTGTGATACAAGTCCATATTACTAGTAGTAAGACAAGGGAGCATAAAAAGACACCCTTTTGAGTCCTAGCTCAATGTGCTAAAGGGTGTCTTTTGATTTTTATTCTTTATCTTTAGTCTCTGGGACTTTCTTGAATTTCACTTTGAAATAGGCGGTTACATCATTTACCTCATCTCGTGATTCTAAAGTCAATGTAAGAATGTCGCCTTCAATACTATAGTTATACGTTTTTTCTTTTGTAACATCTGCAATAGAAAGTACGACTAATTGCAAAATATTTGGTGTTTCAGGGAAGGTAATCGTATGATTCTTAGTATCGATTTTACCATTTCTAAGTAAAGAATGGACCGTGTAATCATTGTCGTTAGAATCATAAGTAGTGTATTTCATATGGGATTGATAAGTTGCTAAATCTGTTTTTAACTTGCGAAATCTTGCCTTTATAAAACCGTCTTTAGAAATAGTTGACGCAGAGTATTTCTTTAGGTAGTAATCGTAGAAATTGCCGAGACAAGTTCGCATAGGAGCTGTATATTCAAATTCAACCTTATTGTTAGAAATATTCAATGTAGGTGCTAGATCTTTCCAGCCGTCAGAATAGCTTAGCCGCGTAGCCTTTTCTTCATCAAAGTCTTGATAGCCTAAACTACGTTCAACTGAACTTCTAAAGTCAACAGCTTTCCATTTTCCATCAAGGGTAGAGGTTTTGGCAGTGCTAGAGCTAGAGTTAGAATCATTTCCGCATCCTGTGAGTACAAAGAGAGAGCAACAAGCGATTAAGAATGCTTTCATATATTTTTTAAACATCTTTGCTTCTCCTTTCTATTTCTTCTCTTGTTTTTGAACTTGTTTGAAACGGAATTCAAAGTGAGCAGGGAGTCCTTCCTTTGTGGTGGTACCGTCTGCATAAAGATAGAGAATACCATCCTTGATCTCATAATTGTAAACAACTGGATCAAATTTATCGCCTACAGAAGCAGGGAAGGAATTAAGAATTGACAACCCTTCTTTAAATGAGATGGTTTGTTTGCTTTTATCAATATCTCCTGTTGCAGAATATCTGAAAATGCCACTGTCATTATCCATGCTTACTTTATATTGTTTGAATTCTTCAGAAAAACTTGACTCGCCTTTATAAACTTCTTTAATGAAATCAGCTTCTGTTGTTTTATCTTTATCTCTGTAAATTGAATAAAAGGCTTTTGCAAAAGGTGTGACATCGTAATCATAACTTAGGTTAACAGTATTTCCGTCAACTTTTAGTGCCATTTTAAAGTCTTTGAAAGCTTCA
The DNA here is from genome assembly GCA_938046645.1 of uncultured Gemella sp. Lineage (GTDB taxonomy): Bacteria > Bacillota > Bacilli > Staphylococcales > Gemellaceae > Gemella. Next base: position 1,461 of record CALIWM010000177.1, read on the forward strand.
ATGAATCTTGCAAAAGTGATGCCCTTCATACCTTTGGGAATGAACACTTTTTGAATCGATTCAAGTTCGTCTACAGATTCCCATTCTCCAGACAGGGTGGCCGTTTTCTGATCAGATTGAGCGACATTTTTGTCTGTCTTTTGGTTTTGTCCGCAGCCAGCAATCACGAAGAGTGCTAGGAGAGTGAAGAGAGTAAGAATCAATTTCTTCCATTGTCTAGACATTGTAATTCTCCTTTTTAGTTATAATTTTTTATTACTTTTTTGGACTTGACTTTACCTTATTGAACTTCATTGGATATTCCAAATGAGTTTGTCTTGTTTTATAAAACATAATCTCGCACCACATGTGCCATTATTTGGCTTCATTATAGCGTAATTCCTATAATTAAGCTAGTTAGAATCTACATTAAAAGTAGAAATTGGTGAATTTCTGTTATCTAGATAAATTCAATATTAAAGAAACTGTAGCTATTATAAAAACTTTAAATTGATTTTTCGGTTTAGAATGGATAATATAAAATGCAGATATTTTGTTAAAATCAAAAAAAGCCCATAAAATATTGATTTCTAGTCATGTAGATGCTTTAAGGATCTAAAGTAAGTCTTGCATATTCATCATTTTACACTAATTGCCTTTATGGAAAAAATGTATATTTCGGAAGGTTGGTTTTAAGTGGTATGTCTTTAAATAAAGGCATTAGTAGTAATTTAGGTATAAAAAAGCCAGCCGAAATCTCTCTGCTAGCTTTTCTATATTCGAACATATAAGAATTTTTCTCATATGGATAAATAATAAAACATTATATTAAAAAGAGTTTAATCATTATCGTAATTGATTAGGTAATTTTTTATTTTGAGATAGAGTACATCATTTCCGTATAATTTAGCTAGTGTTTTTGCATCAGTGTAATATTGTAAAATCTCTTCTTTAGATAGAAATTTTTCACAAGAATTAGCAACGAGAAGAAGTAGAGAAGGCATTTGATATGCTGTATTATTATTTTTACAAAAATCTATGGTTTCTAATGCTGTTTCTAAAGCATCCAGTAATTGACCGTTAATCGTTAAATGATGTGCAAAATTATATTTTAACCGAATATATCCTTCTATATCCTCTTTCAATTGGAAATCTTTTGTTGAATAGATTTGAAGAAGTTTCTTGTAGTTTCTTTCATATTCTTCGTTATAACCTATATTTGAGTAGAAATTTGTTAGAGTATTCAGAGCTTTTAAATAAATATTTTTTTTATAGTCAAGAAAAGAGTCAATGAGATTTTTAAGCAACTCAATTGCACTATCTTTTTTATCATAGTTGTAAAAGAGTATAATAGCTTCAATCCATGTTAAATAAGATTGTTCATCCTCATTAAATGAATTTGATTTACTTTTTTCAAGGTTGTAAAGATACTCTAAATCATTGTAATTTCTATGTTCTAAAAGCTTTGAGGACATGGCAATAAAGTTTCGTAAATCAGAGACAGTCTCATACGATTCATCGAAAAAGTAATTTATATCCACCTGAAGTTTTTGTGATAAGTTATAAAGAACATCAGCGGAAGGAAAATAGTTTGTTCGTTCGATTTTACTAATTAGACTTTGTTCGCAAATTCCATCAGCCAAATCCTTTTGAGATAGTCCGAGTGATTTTCTTTTTGTTTTAATTTTATTACCTATTGATTGCATATTAAATCTCGTTTGAAATATTTTATATTGAAATTGATAAATTAATTACTAGAACATAGTATATATCATAAGAGATATATTGTCAAAAGTTCAAATATATTTGTAGTTTTAGCAATCATCAAGATTTAAAACAAACTATGTTGTATGAGATATTTATATAAAAAAAGCTTATATGGAATAAAAAATATTGACTTAAAATAATCAATGGTATATAATTTAGTAAAAAGGAATGAAAGGGATTTCAAAATGAAGGGCGATAGAAGTACATATCTTACTAAAAAATTTATAGTTTTAATGGCCGTAACATGTTTTAGTATTTTTCCATCTGTTATGATTTTTGGGAAAATAGGATTTATAATTTATGCAATCTTGTTCTTTTGGACTGTAAAGACATCGCTTGAGATCGAGAAAATTAAAAAGCAAAACAACTTAAATACTGTATCGGATTTATTAAAGGATAAAACTACTGAAGAGTATAAAATGATAGAATCAGATGAAAGGGTAAAAAACTTTATAAGTAGTTTAAGTCAGACAAAAATAATATTATATACGGTCGTTGTTGGGGTAATAATAACTCTGTTTTCGGTTCTTATTTATTATCTTATTGCGTGCATTGGAGATATGCTGTTTTAGGTTTTGGTAACATAGTAATAGCTACTACTATTCTTGATAATTTATCTAACAAATGAAAAGACAGTAGATTTGATGCTACTGTCTTTTATGTATTCAAACATCTAATTCATTTTATAAAAATCTAGTGATTCAAATGATTTATATTGTGATATATAGCATTTTCTCAAAAAGAAAAAACCTATGAAACGTTGATTTCATAGGCTTTTTTTATTTCAATTATTTCACCTCTGTAAACACAACGTGTTTGCGAAGTTTTGGTGAGTATTTCTTCAATTGAAGAC
>CALIWM010000178.1:0-8982 GCA_938046645.1 uncultured Gemella sp.
TTATTCACTTCTGCAATAGACAATGGTCTATTCTCCTGTTCTGCATAAAGTTCTTTAGCTCTTGTGAGCACTATTTGTTTGTCACTTAACTGAGAAGCAAAGCGTTGAGTTTCTTTTTGGATATCACCTAGTTTTTCTGCTGTCATCCTTATTGACCTACTTTCTTTTTATTCTCTCTTATTATACCAGTTTTCCAATACAAAAAAGTCCGACTTTTTATCGGACTAACAACCAGATTAGTTGATTTTGTTTTTCAATTTCTTACTTGCCTTGAATTTGAACGTCTTCCTAGCTGGAATAACCATCTCTTTACGCGTTTGAGGATTATGACCTTTCCGTTCAGAACGCTCTCCAATTTCAAAGTTACCGAAACCACGTAGTTCCAACTTTCCATGTTCTTTTGTTAGTTCCTCAATTCCTTTCAAAACCGCATTAATTACTGAATGAGAAGCGGTCTTTGTAATTCCTAACTCTTCTACAACCTTAGCTTCCAATTCTTGTCTTCCAACTGTCATTTTTACAACTCCTATTCTTTATTATTGACAGAAAATAATTTCTACTAAATCATAATATCATCAATCACTCTATTTGTCAATACTTACTCCTTTAACATGTAATAATTTTGTTCTTTCTAAATGTCTTTTGCCTTTAAATTTATTACATTCATTACTTTTCGCGCATTTGCAATACTCTCCCTATCTCCATCCAGTAAAATAGCTATCCCTTTCCGTTTATTCCGTCCCCAACAAAATCTTCCATCTCCAATGATAATAACTACTTCTGAAGCATCTAATTCATCAAACTGGACTGGAAAAGATTGATTACTCACTCTTTCTTTTCTATCCAATAAACTATTCAATACTTCATCACTGTAGGTAGATTTATCTAAACAATCAACTTTGGTTCTGTTATTAACTAACCTTGAACTAAATCCTTGAACAAACACTTCTGTCCCAGTCTGTCTCGCCACCTCTTTAGTCAGCTCCAGAGCTTTAAATATCGCATGTTGCTTCATCGAGAAAGAAACATCTATTCTGACAATTACTTTGTAACACCCTTTTGCTTTTTTTCTTCCCTTCTTCACCCCTCTATATCTTGCTAAATATGGTCTCTTTTCTAATTTTTCATACGTTTTCTTAAAACCTCCATCAAATAACGACAACAACTCATTACGAAGAGGACGTAAGATGTTTTTTCTTTTTGAATTATACTCTTTGCTAAACTTCATCAACAATTCGGATAGGTATTGTTTTTCTAAATTCGACAATCCTGAATCATCCAGTTTTTTTCCTCCCCATAGTCGTTTACTAATGTTGAGATTAGTCAGTTCTTTATCAAATCTATTCCTTTTCTTAATTGCAAATATTTCCTCAGCATACATTTCATTCAAATTTTTTAACTGTAAAGCATTGTTATGTAACTGCATAACTTCCAACGTAGATTGTTGGCTAGTTCTCCCACCTTCTTTTTGATTTTGAGGTTTATTTCGTTTTTTCTCTCTTTGTACAACTAAACCATTCTCTAATACATAATCAGCTAAAACTTCGGCAGGAGTATTCGTTTTGTATGCCGTTTTGTAAATGTTGTTGAACCAACTATAGGTTAGTTTCTTCCTCTTCGGAAACCCATACTCCTCGATAAATTGATTCACTTCAATCAGACTTACAATGTTTGCTAAATAATCAACTACTTCTCCAACTTGGACGACTTGGTTATATTTTGATAATCTCTGCTCATGGACTAGATAAACATACAACAATTTTCTTAAAAATAATATGCCAATATCATCTTTGTTTTGTTCAATATATGGCTCGTTGGCGTATAAGATGTTATGGTCTGAATCATAAACAATTTCATCTACTGATAAAGTTAATATTAACGGTAAATCTATAACTAACAATATGGATTTAGGGATTTTATCTTTTTGACCATATTTTTCTAAAAGTCTCAATAGATTCGTTTTTTTCATTGTTTTCCTTCCTTTCTTGTTTGAAAAACTCTAATGATGAAAACAAAGAACAGCCAGAAATGGCTGTCCTCCCTTCTATTCTGGCAATTTTACACGAGCATATAAGGTATCTATAAATCCTAAAATATCCATAATCGTTTCTTGTTCACTAATCGTTTGAATAGTTGAATTATCATCTTGACTAAATATAGGCATAGCAACTCCATCAAGATATCCCTTGTAAACCTCTTTATACGGTTCTCTCTGGCGTTCTTTCACAAATCCGACTAGATTATCGTCTGTGTCGTTCTCGGTCGCTAAATGAGCTACTAGCACGCTTCTATGGACATCTAATTCATCTCTTAGTAAAGATATTTTAGATGTCTCTTGATACTTTTCCAATAATGAGTCAATACTCCAATAAAATGGAGTAATAACCCTAGCCATCGTTTGTAAATGATTCATAATTTAATTTATCCTTTCTATTACCATCCACCAAAGCTACCACTTTCCTTCACAACATGCTTGTCATTCCAGTCAACATCGTCTTCGTATTCCTTTTCCCACTTAAATAGACCATTCTCCACTCCAATTAGCTTCCAATCCAAAAATTCAGGAGCTTCAAAATTCTCTCTTAAATTAGCGAATATACCAGACATTTCCTTATTGTTAATGAATGTCCCTTGAACACGTTTTAAACCGCTCTCTCCATTCATTTTGATTAACGCATCGCCATTTCCTCGCAATAATTCTCCACCAGTTTCATCAAGAATAATGTTGGAGTTATTCCCATCTACAACTTTCAAACAAATTCGGCTCGGAATGTTTGCCTTAATATTGGGAGACACAATATCCCCTGATGGACGCTGAGTAGCAATAATCAGATGAATGCCAGCCGCCCGTGCCTTTTGTCCAATACGAATAATTTCGTCTTCAACTTCTGGATTTTGCATGAATAAATCAGCGTATTCATCTATTACAATAACAGAATACTTGTACTTTTTGAATCCTTTTCCTACAAGTTTGTCTGCGTACTTAAACAACGCGAGATTATAATCCTCTATGTTTTTAACAGGTTCGCCAATGATACCTGCCAGTCGTACAAATTCGCTATATCGCCAATCCATCAACCATGTCTGATAACGCATAAACCCATATGCATCATTCATATTAGTGATTGGTGGAATAGGACAATAAGGTAGCCCTTCATAGTTAGAAAACTCCACATTTTTAGGGTCTATGGTAAAGAATTCTACTTCCTCTGGCGTAGCGTGATTCATGATAGATATAATCATTGCGTTTACGAATACTGATTTACCACTACCTGTTTGACCAGCAATTATTAAGTGAGGAGCTTTTGCTAGTGAGACATGATACACTTTCCCGTCAACTTCAACTCCAAATACACAATCTAACGGGTCACTAGCTGTTGTTTTTCTTTGATTTATCGAGTAGTTTACAGTCATATTGAATAGAATCGCCTTTCAAAATGTTTTATAGTTCTATTCTAACACATAACCACTTCCTAAAAAAATGCTAGTTTTTATTCAGAAAACATCTTACTTCCATTAAAGCATTCCCTAGCAGATTTTTCCCTATTCTGTTACTCTCATCTGAAATTTGATTAGACCAGAACTCTACACCTGCTCCCCAAATCTTATCATCAGTCACGCCAAAAACCAGCTCTTTATTCCCTGTTGCCAACAATTCCATTTTAGCTCTCTTTTTAGAAAATTTTTGCTTCAATATATCAACCATCACTTGATATCTTTTCTCATTCCATTTATCTTCATTGTAGTTAGGAATAGAGCGACCAATCTCAATTGCTCTTTGAGCAGATTTAAGTTCTAAAATGGGATTTATATATGCTTTATCAAACATAATCGCTTTCGCATACTGAAACGCTTGCTCTGCATTTCTAAAACTCCTGTTATTCCATTCAAAATGTTCTTCGAAGTTGTTCCCAAGAACTCCTCCCCAAAAATAGATAGCATCCTCCGTTTCCCTACAATATTTCGGATACATTAATTCTGATTCAACCATATATCTCTTCCCTTCTTTTTTCTATTCGTTCTTTAGCAATCAGAAAGTATTTCTCTTCTTTTTCAATGCCAATAAACTTTCTATCTGTATTTAGACAAGCAACTCCTGTAGAACCGCTTCCCATACAATTATCTAAGACTGTTTCATTTTCGTCTGTGTACGTTTTTATTAACCATTCCAATAGCGCTACAGGTTTTTGCGTGGGATGCAATTTAATCTTTTGTGTATCTTTAGAAAATACTTGAACATCAATTGGATAACGTTCAGTAGAATCGTAATCATCATGAAAAAAAGTTGTCTGACCATATAAACCATTCCCAAGGACAAGATTATTATTTTGACGTTCGACAGCACTTTTCCTACTTACTGATTTTGAGATTTTTCTTGCATGTCCACTCGTCTTTTGCGGATTATATGTGGGTAGTTTCTTATAAAAGACAAGAATATTCTCATGTGCTTTCATTGGCATCCTTTTAGCATTTAAATGACCTGTTGGTTGCGTTTTTTGCCAAATAATCTCGTAACGCAACATTTCCAAATTCGAACACCCCAAAACTTTATCAAAAGGTGTCTGAGCAAATAACAAAATTGCCCCATCGCCCTTAATTATCCTTTTGTAATCATTCCATAAATCATCTAAATCAATTACAGAATCCCATTTTGCATTGGTAGTTCCATAAGGCAAATCGCATAATATTAAGTCGATGCTATTGTCAGGAATATTCTTCATTAATTCCAAACAATCGCCATGCCACAATTCTTCTCTTCTCTTCTCTTCTCTTCTCTTCTCTTCTCTTCTCTTCTCTTCTCTTCTATGCTATCCATATGTTTTTTCATTGTCAATTAATCTCTCGTGTTAAAGCCATAGTCTTCTTCCGTAGCTTTGTATTCTCTTATGTACTTACTTTCTAGGTCAAGCAAATCTTGTTGATTCCCTTTCTTCAATACATCAATTGTTTCAAATCTCCAGTCACTAATCTTGTTGTTATGCCTCATAAAATCGTGGAATTTAGTATCTGTACTAGCTTTTATATGTTGCCACCATCTCCATAAAGGAAAGTTTATTGTTTTGCCAATATAAACTTTTCCTGTCGGCTTATGTGTGATTTTGTAAATATATCCCACGATATTTTCTCTCTGATTTTGATTTTCTTGGATAACAAACTCTTTTTCTTCATTATTTTTGTAACAGTTATAACAGCAAAAATATTTGTTTGGATTTGAAGTATATCGTCCTTGATTCTTCATATCAATCCTATTTACTGGATTATTTCCACACATTGCACAAGGAATTTCCTCTAGCCAAAACTTCTTCCAATATTCATCTAGTTGAAAGATTGTTGCGAAGAATACTTCATCTTTAACTGTTCTTTGTGGAACTCTGTTCTCAAAATACTCTGGAAAATCCTTTTTTACCGCAGATAAAACTTCTTTCTTACTTTCTAAATCAAAATAGATTTTACGAGCCATTGTTTCAGAACAAAAACCTCCTTTTTCTTTTCTGAAATTGACATGCACAATCCAATCCATTTTCAAATATAACTCCTATCTTCCAAATTATATAATAATTATATTACACAAAATGGTGTATGTCAATAAATAATAAAAAGATTTGCAATTGATGCAAACCGTTTTATTTCTCTATTAGTTTGAAGATTTCTCGGACATTATCCCTTTTTGCTTTCCCACTTTCAGAAAACGGTAAAATTTTTCTAATATCTTTTGAACTATCTCCAATATTATTTACAAAAATCATTGTCGAAGCTCGTTCTAGTTCAAACTCTTCAGCTAAAATTTGACCATCTTCTGTCTCTAAATTTACAAATAGAATTTTACTTTTTCCTTGATTAGACAATTTTTCGTAATCTTCTAGTAAAGTTGGCATACCTGCTACACAATTAGGACAAGAATTCTTGAAAAAAACTAAAACTTTATCACTATTTTGGTCATAGACTTTTTCTAAAAGTTTATCTCTTCCTAGTTGCTTCTTGCTCTCCCCAATTGCTGATGTCTTTTCGAATTTGTTAAGAGCCTCTGAAATATAGATTCTTTTATAGTCCAATTTACCTAGATAGCCGTAACCCACTAAGGAACGTTTAATTGTACCTGCTGTAGCTAATTCAAGCCCATGAATTGGATTGTTATTCGTAAAAGGTTGATTCAAATACAATACTCCAAACAGGAAAAAAGCGCTATACAATAACCCTCCCCATGCAATAATTTTATTCCATAGTGGTGCAATTAAAACACGATAACCATTCTTTAAATAAACCGTAGAAGCAGTAATCGTTACTGTCGCTAACGTAATCAGAAAAGCCATCTTCATACTCATGCTGTATGTAATATACAAGAATTCAAAACCCAGAATAAGTATAAGAATGCTCATATATTTCAATTTGTCTTTGCCATCCATCATCAATCTCCTGTACTACCAAATCCACCCTTACGTTCTCCCGTAGCATTGTCTCCATCAGCCAGCAAGAATTCTTGGAACACTCCTTGCATAATACTTTGACCTTCTTCAATGATAACTGGTCTGTCCGTAATATTCGTGAAAACACCTTGAATATGACCATCATTTTCAGGATTACCGTAATAATCTTTATCAATAATTCCAACAGAATTTACTAGAACGATTCCCTTTTTTCTGGGGTTAGATGAGCGGTCATAAACTTTCAAAACCTCTCCCTCTTGCATATACGCTTTGACTCCTGTTGGCACAAACTTGATTTCTTTCGGTTCAATCACAACCGTTTTAGATGCCTTGAAATCATATCCTGCACTGTGACTTGTGCTACGTTTTGGAAGTAATGACATGTTACTTTCACCTTTGACTAATTCAAATCCTCTTTTTTGAATCTTTTTGATTCTATCTGGTCTAAATCCACTCCAACTATCTTCATCTGTCTTCACGATTGGCGCTGAACCAAATCCTTCTTCTTTCAATTTAGCGATTAAGTCAACATCTCCTTCAATATTGATTTCCTCATAAGACACACCAAGCGAGTCCATCAATTGTTTTGTTTTTTTACATTGAATACAATCATTCTTTGAGTATAGTGTAACAGCCATTTTATTCTCCTTATTTCATCATATCTTTTACAAATTTTTCAATTTCTGAATCCGCAACCCCTTTATTTCGAGCTGACTTATCCTGCATTCTTTGAAAGAATTCCTTATCAAATGCTATATCAGAAACTAAATAGTAATGCTCAACTTCATGTTCCATATTCCTACGAACATTACGACCTTTAGATTGGTCGTATAGCACATATGACGGTTGGTTTTCTAAGAAAACCGTCATATTGCTTTTTGTGAATTCGATTTGCTCAGAACCGCTTTTGTATTGAATCAAAAAAACAGAGTTGGTATCTTCTTTGTCTTTATCTGTTAGTTTATGACTTCCATCTAATATCTTATAAGAAATGCCCTGCTCTTCAAATCGAGCAATCACTTCATCTTTGATTTCAGTATGTTCGAAAAATACCAATGGCTGAATTGCCGTAGGTTGACTAATCAATTCAATCATTTTTTCAATCCGCTTTGGGTCTGCGTAGATACGTCTCAAAATCTCGTGATAGTAGCTCATAAACCCATCAAACATACGGTTTTTATAAGCATAACCTAGACTACGAATATCAGCCATCAAATCCTCATCATAATCCAATTGAACTACATGAGTATGAACTTTAGGAAGTAATTTCTCAATACCAGAGATGTTAGAAGGTCTAAAGCGAACTCGTCCCCACATTTCAAAGAACAGGTCTTTTTCTTCCCATGACTTCTGAATGTTTCCGTTTTTATCATAAGGAGAGAGTTGAAAATATCTATCTTTGTATTGTTCAAGATTCAACTCCTTAATCGCTCTAGCCATATTTGGATAATATTGAGCCATTACAAGATAGCTAATAATATCAGACACTATATTATTGGTTTCTGGTGTTGCTGAAATCCCTAACACCTTATTCGATAGCTTCTGTAGAGCCTTAGCTCTTCTTCCAGTGGGGTTTTTAAACTTGTGAACCTCATCAATTACGACAATGCCATCTTTCCCTAGATTGGCTTTCAAGTCCTCTAAAGTATCTTTGTGCTCAATGGCTTTTTTAAGATAATCGGCTGTAGTAATTAAATATGGCTCTAACTTGTTATCAGGAAAGGTCTCATTCCATGAATTGATGTGCTTCTGCCACGACTTGTCTTTTAAACCTTGAGTGGTAACAGAAACCACAAAATTAAGCTTTTCTCCTCGCTCCTCTTGAATTTTACCTAGACAGGCAACAGCGACTGCCGTTTTCCCATACCCTTTTGGCATTTCCAATATCGAAGCCATATTACTTTGAGAGAGGTGGCTTTTTAATTCTGAACTAATCCCATCGGTATGGGTATCAGTCCAATCAATTTTATGCTCTGGAACACCTGCATCCCTCATAAAATCAAAATTTAGTTTTGGTGGAGCTGTTTTCTTAATTTCTCCTTTTACTCTTGTGCTGTCTTTCTTCTTCTTATTGGCATTCATTCTGACAACAGCTCGTTTCCACCCATACTTATTATAAGACAAAGATTATTCCTCCTCTTCCATTGATTCCATCATTTCGACAAAAGCATCATTCGGAAAAAATTCCAAACTCAATTTCACCTTTAACTTAGGTTCAGAACTAGTCTCTAATTCCTTCACACCATCAATATCTACAACGCTTCCTGAGATATTGATTTCATCTTCAAGAGATAAAGTTAAAGGAAAGTTTTTAGAGGGCAAGTTTTTTCTGGTTTCTATATATTTGTGCACCAATTTATTACATAAATTGTGTCCAATTGATTCTACCATTTTAACATCTGGAGGAATCAGCATACTTTCCATTCCTTTCAATGCTTCTTCTAATTCTGACAAAAGCTCTTGAACACCATTATCTTCACCATTAATTTTTGGAGGTGTATTCTTTTTCTGATTATGAACTTCATTTTTCCCATATTGCTTGCTTTGGCTAAATTTG
>CALIWM010000179.1:0-1571 GCA_938046645.1 uncultured Gemella sp.
AAAACTGTTACAGCTGAAGAAATTAACGCTGCTATGGAAGCTGCATCTAACGAATCATTCGGATACAACGTTGACCCAATCGTATCTTCTGATATCGTAGGTATTTCTTACGGATCATTATTCGATGCAACTCAAACAAAAGTTATCACTGTTGGTGACAAACAATTAGTTAAAGTTGTATCTTGGTACGACAACGAAATGTCTTACACTGCTCAATTAGTAAGAACATTAAAATACTTTGCAGGATTAATTAAATAATCTATAATAGGTAATAGAAGAATAGATAAGATATAAGTCAATTTCGACTTATATCTTGTCTCATATATTCTAAAATATAAATAAAAGGAGCTTTCCATGAAGAAATCTATTAAAGACTTAGGTAACTTACAAGGGAAAACTGTCTTAATGCGTGTTGATTTCAACGTGCCTTTAAAAGATGGTGAAATTACAAACGATAATCGTATTACTGCAGCATTACCAACTATTGAGTATGCTTTAAATCAAGGAGCTAAAGTAGTAGCGTTCTCTCACTTAGGACGTGTTAAAGAAGAAGCTGATAAAGCTTCAAAAAGTTTAGCGCCAGTTGCTAAAAGATTATCAGAACTATTAGGTAAAGAAGTAAAATTCGTAGCTGAAACTCGCGGAGCTGAATTAGAAGCAGCGGTTAAAGGATTAAATGAAGGTGAAATCTTAATGTTCGAAAACACTCGTTTCGAAGATGTAGATGGTAAAAAAGAATCTAAAAATGATCCAGAACTTGCTAAATATTGGGCTTCTTTAGGTGATGTATATGTAAACGATGCATTCGGTACAGCTCACCGTGCTCATGCTTCAAACGTAGGTATTGCATCTAACATTGGTGAAGGAAACTCTGCTTCTGGATTCCTAGTAGATAAAGAAATTAAATTTATCGGTGGAGCAGTTGATAACCCAGAAAGACCACTTGTTGCAATCTTAGGTGGAGCAAAAGTTTCTGATAAAATTGCAGTAATTGAAAACTTATTAGATAAAGCTGATAAAGTAATCATCGGTGGAGGTATGGCTTATACTTTCATGAAAGCACAAGGTAAAGAAATCGGAATTTCACTTTGTGAAAACGATAAAATTGATTATGCTCGTGAATTAATGGCCAAAGCTGGAGAAAAATTAGTATTACCAATCGATACAGTAGTAGCTAAAGAATTCTCTAACGATGCACCAAGTCGTGTAGCACAAGGTGATATCCAACCTGATGAAGAAGGATTAGACATCGGACCAAAATCAGTTGAATTATTCAAGAAAACTCTTGAAGGTGCAAAAACAGTAATTTGGAATGGACCTATGGGTGTATTTGAAATGCCTAACTTTGCTAAAGGTACAATTGGTGTTTGTGAAGCTATCGCAAACTTAGAAGGTGCTACTACTATTATCGGTGGTGGAGATAGTGCTACAGCAGCAATTTCTTTAGGATATGCTGAGAAATTCTCACACATCTCAACAGGTGGTGGAGCATCTCTAGAATATCTAGAAGGAAAAGTATTACCAGGAATTGATTCATTATCTAATAAATAATTTTAAAACTCAAGGAGAGT
>CALIWM010000180.1:0-3252 GCA_938046645.1 uncultured Gemella sp.
CCTATCTGCTTAAATGCAGCTGTTCGTGAATGTTCAAAATAAAAATCATCTGGAAATCCTTGTATTCTAGCTGCTTCTCTTACTGTAATTGAACGATTCTGTCTTAAATCTGGATGAATATAGTAATGTCCATCTTTCGCTATATGAGCAACAACTGTATGACTAACAGAGCCATAATCCAAAGCTTTATATCTATCTAAAAAAGATGTTTTATTAGAATGCGTTTGTAGTTCTTCAGGTATATCGATATACCTTAAATTCTTACCTTTTTTCTTAGCTCTTAGTACCAATTTATATATCTTCAAATCATTTTCATTATGAGGTCTTGCAGCATGTTGTGTTAAAACATCATCTTTTTTACGAATATATTTTTCAACGAACTGACTCGAAACATCACAACGATACTTATGAGAACTTCCTCCAGACTTTATACTTGGCAAGTCCTCAAACAATTCTTTTATAGTTGGAGCAGCCTCAACATATTCAGCCAAACTGTCAAAAAATGAGTTATCGAACACTAAATCTTTTCGATGTCCGACAAGTATTAAACGTTCTCTTTTTTGTACTACACCATAATTACTTGCATCTACTATTTGATAATCTACCTCATATCCGCACTTATCAAATTCGCAAATTATTTTTGGCAAGAGTAACTCTCCTGATAAATCTTTAAAAGAAAGCAACCCTTTAACATTTTCAAAAACAAAGAACTTTGGTTTATATTTATCCAGAAAATCTAAATAATGTTTATATAGATAAATTCTTTTATCAGTAGATTTTTTCGACTTATTATTTGCTCTACCGATTGTAGAATACGCCTGACATGGTGGTCCCCCAATAATACCATCTAACTCATTATTGCCTAATCTTTGGTCAATAAATTCAAAAATCGAAGGTATAGTATCTTTACTTATTTCCTTATTCAATATATCTTTAGTTAGATTTCTTGGTATAATCGAGTACAAATCATCTCTCGAGATTTTTCCTTGAATATATTCAAAATATGGAGATAGGTTATTTTCTTTTTTTAAATAGTAATATATGTTTCTTAATTCTAAAGAAGAGCAAGCATCTTTGTCCATTTCTATATGACAAATAAAATTATAATAGTCTTTATACCTAAAGCCTTCGGTTAATCCACCTGCTCCCGAAAACACATCTACTATATTGAGCATAACCACACCTCCTTTCAAGTTGTTTTATCACTATACTTCTTTATCTGGTTTATAAATGCTCTCAATCTCTTTATACCTAGTTATATAATCTTTATTATATTGCTTTGCCTGCTGCAGTAAATCTGAATACGATTTAATATAGAGTTTGCCTGTATCTTCCAAAGACGAATAAAAATCTGTCGTCTCATCGTCCATCACAAAACTATCTGAAATCAAAAATGTTTTAACACCGTTTGCAATACTCTCTTTATGATTTTTCAGCAAAAATCTTTCGTATTCCCTTGCTTGTCTAATTTCTTTTAACGAAATTTTTATTCTTGGTCTCTTTAATTCAATTATTATCAATTCGCCATTTACTAAATTGCAAAGAAAATCTAGTCTTCTATTTTTTTCTTCAAGTTCTGTATCTGGAAAATTTTCTTTTAATATCTTCTTGAAGGTAACTTCTCGTTCAAATGTTGTAATCCTTGGATCCAATATCCATGGAAATTTTTCTAAGAAAGGTTGAATAACTTTTGTTTCACTTGCATCATTTCTTACATACTTTTCGAACTGTTCAATTGCCTTAATACGTCCGATTGATATTTTAGCCAACTCTTTAGATTCTATATATTCCCAATCTGTAGTAATTTTTTCCACTTTATCAACCGTTAAATCTTCATCATCTAACTCGGCAATATAATTTTGAAAACTTTCAAATTTATATAATGTTTTCATGCTATCTAAGATTCGTTTCAACGAGTCAATATTATCAGTTTCTATCGAGTTAGCAATTAAAGTATCTTTAACTTTATTTATACTAGATATTTCGAGCTTTGACATTCCTTCAAAAAAATCTTCAGGAAGTTGCAACTGTTCTTCTTTCTTATCTTTTCTCTTTTTTCTCCAAGAATTTGAAACTTTAGATACTAATTTATTAAGATATTGTTTTAATTTAGCTGTATCTTCATCCGCTTCCCATAAAATGTTTTTTCTATCTGTGGATATAAAATCAGCTTCATTTGAATCATCAATAAAATCTATATTAAAATATCCAGTAACATATCCATTAAACGTATCACTCGCTCTGTCATCAAAAAAATCATTCTCAGCAGCAAGTTTATTTCTTACATAAATGTAAAAACCTGCTTCCGATTTGTTCAATGGTGTTTTTTTTGTAAAAATTTTACCTGAAACATTATGAGATTTCAACCATTCAAACCATTCTGTTTGACTTAACTCGCTTTCAAAATCATCTGGGAAATTCCAGTCAAATTCTTTATCTAATTTCTCAAAATATATGGATTTAGTTATTTCAATGCGTCTATCCGATGTTAAATCAACTAACTCCACTTTAAAATCAGAATCATAGAACGAAAATCTTTTTGATAAATTATATGCCAGAGTGTCTATATCCATAATATTTTTTTGAGTTATCTCTTTAATAATTACTTGTGTTTGATGTAGCTCATCTGTTTTTTCATTTTCATATAATGCCTTTGGCTTATATTCATCCTTGATTTCAGCCTTAAGTTCATCGTAGTTCATACTAAAGGCGTTTTTTATTCCTTCTTTTATCGAATGAACTTCAATTGTGTTTGCTATTCCAAATACTGCTAATTTCCCAAGTCCCTTTTTACCGGTTACTTTTCTGCCTTTAATTTTAGATAATCCAGTTCCTTCGGCTTTTCTTCTATTTCTACCAATTTTCAAGAAATTTTCATTCAATTCCTCGTGATTCATTCCAATTCCATCATCTGTAACTGTAACAATTTTATTATTGTAATCTATTTCTATTACAACATTTTCAGCATCTGCATCATATGAGTTAGAAATAAGTTCAGCAATTACTGGGGGAAATTTGCTATACAACTTAATACCTAGATGATCAATTGTATTCTTATCAAATTTTATTTTAAATCCACTATTTTCCATAACATTACATCTAATAAAACTATCAGACCCTCCTAGCATTCCTATTTCCATCTACAATCTATCGATATAATTGTTGTAGGCATACCTATAATTTGTATATCAAACTTCAAACTTGATTCAACCTTAGTCGAAGCATTATGAATTCTGAAACTAAATTGCCAAC
>CALIWM010000181.1:0-6870 GCA_938046645.1 uncultured Gemella sp.
AAGTTCTCCACCGACATGGTCACCATGAAGTCCGACACCGATATCGAAACGTTTTTCTATATAATCTGTTTTAAATTCTAATCCATTTTTGTGAAGATGGTTAATAGGAATTAATCTTGCTTGTGGTGAATCAATTGCACCGAAACCTATTGTTTTATTTCTTAAGTCTTGGATAGAGTTAATATTGCTATTAGCTTTTACTACTAAATATGAACTACGATCGCGGTCTGTATCACGCATAGAACCGTTTAGAGCAGTACCTTTAGTACGTAGGTGAGTATCTAACCATGCTAAAGGAGAATTCCAAGCTACATCAATTTCTTTAGCTAATAAACCATCAACTTGACCTTTGTAATCTTTGTAATAAACTGGTTCAATAGGAAAGTCTTCATCCTCAAAAAATTTCGCAATAATTCCCCAAATTACAGTTACTTTTGGGTCATAGATTACAGCTCCAACTTTTAATTTTGACATAATATTATTCCTCTTTTCTTATTTCTATTTTTTAAATAAAGGAGAGTGACTCAAAAATCGTGATTTCTTAAGAAACAAGATTTTGTCGAGTCACCCCCGCACAGTTTATTAGATATCTAAAAAGCTTTTATAAAGCGATTTTAGATATCAATAAACCACTGCGTCTATGAGTTTTCTTGTAAACTTTTTTAAAATCTAGGATTTTTGGGCCAATTCCAATAACATTATAATAAGAATGCCCATAGTCATCAAATTTACGGTCTGATGGTAGAAACTTGCAAGCCATATTCTTGCCTTTATATGTGCTATATTTTGTCTGTACAATATATAATAACAATTTTCAAAACGATTTTCAAGTGCTATCTGTTTTTTCTTTTGAATTTTTATCGTTAATTAAAATTTATACTATATGTGCTAATTATTTATTCTATTACCTTTAATTTACCTCTAAAGTCATCTAAACTTGAGTATCCTTTTTCTTTCATTACTTTTTGAAGTTCTTTAGTTAGTCTAGCAAAAACTGAAACACCTTCTTTATGCAAAGTAGTTCCCACTTGCACTAAATCAGCACCACAAAGAATATGCTCAAATACATCTTTACCATTTATAACACCACCAGTTCCTATGATTTTTATACTAGGATTCAAGCGTTCTCTAAATGCTCGAACATTAGCTAATGCTGTTGGTTTAATATATTCTCCGCCTAGTCCACCAAATCCACCTTTTGGCTTAATAACTACTTGTTCCTTGTCTAAATCAATATATAAACCATTCCCTACACTATTTACACTATTCACATATGTAAGAGGATATTTATTAAGAATTTTAGCCATTTCATCAAAATGAGCAATATCGAAATACGGAGGTAGTTTTACCCCAATAGGTTTTGTAAAGAATGTGAATACCTCAGCTAACAATTTATCTGTAAGTTCAAAATCATAAGCAATCTGAGGCTTTCCTGGTACATTTGGACATGATAAATTAAATTCAGTTACACCTTCATATTCACTTTCTTGAATTTTCTTTAATAGAGCAATATTTTCGTCATAACTCATACCAGTTACCGATAAAAACTGTAATTTTGCACCTGCTCTTTGACGTTCAATAACATAGTCTAAATAATAATCTAAACCATTATTAGGCAGCCCCATTGAATTTATACTCCCTAAAGCAGTATCATAATATCTAGGCTCAGGATTACCTTCTCTATAGTCACGAGTTGCAGTCTTAGTAACAAATGCCCCCGCTTCACTATTCGCTAATTCATCTAGTTCCACGATCGTCATACAATGTACCCCTGATGCATTCATTAATGGGTTAGATAAATCTACATCTAAAAAATTTGTTTTTAACATTCTTCATACCTCCTATGTATACTAATTAACAGTTTATCATAAAATAAACTTGATAACCATTGATAAAACTAGTTTTAGTTATATTTTAATAAAAAAGAAGAATTTCAGAAAATCAATTTTTTCTAATATTCTTCTTTTAAAATTAGTTTTTCTTATCTAAAATAAACAATTCTTAATTATGCTTCTAGATGCTTAATTATATCTAGATACAAATTATCCATCTTCGGTAATATATCTTTTATTCTATCAGAATGTTCTTCTTTTAACCATGAAGTAGGTTTTTCGTATAATACTTCTGTCTTATCCTCTCTCTTAATAAGTAATAATTTTAGTGGTAGGTTAAAACTTAGATATAAATCATCTTGCATTAGTAATGTTCCTACTTTTGGGTTACCAAATACTATATATTGAATATCCTCTAATTCTAAATCAACATTTTTAGCATATTCTCCTTGATTTATATTTAAAAACTGGTGAATGTTGTTTTTTTCTAAATATTCATCTACTTTTGATCTTACATTGACAAACTCATCATTAATTAGATATTTTTCCATAATTTACCTCTTTTTTACTATTATTAAGTTCCTTTGCTTTCATAATACACTAATTATCTACTTTTGTCATCAATTTAGTTTTATAGAAAATAATAGTATTTTCATTTAAGAGGTTGTACTTCAGAATTCGTCCATGTACTATCCATTAATTTCATCAATAACTTCTTTTAACAATTCATAAGAGTGATGTTGAGCCTCTTCATCATAAATATATGAATTTATAATTAATTCATCAAAGTCTACCCTACGTTTTAAATCTAAAATCTGATTCTTCACAGTTTCCTTATTTCCAATAAATGAAATTTTTGTCATCTGATTAACCACAGATTTCTCATGATCAACTATCTCATCATGTTCAAATGCAATTGGTCCAAAATGTGGAACTTTAGTTGTAGCGATATAATTTTTCCATACCGCTTCTTCTGATTGTACCGGAGGAACCATTCCTTGAGGATTACTTGTAATGATATTTAAAAACGATTGAATCTGAGTTGTTGATAATCTTTTTGCTTCTTCATCGGTATCTGCAACAACTGCATTAGCACCTAAAATTACATACGGCTCACTTAAAACTTCTGATGGTTTAAAGTAATGTCTATAAATTGCTACTGCATTTGCCATCATAGCTGGAGCAAAATGTGATGCAAATACATAAGGTAGTCCTAGTTCAGCAGCTACATATGCACTATCAGTACTAGATCCCAGAATATATAATGGAACATCAAGCCCGGCTGCTGGATATGCATGAACAGGTCGCTTATCTTTAAAATACTCTGACAGTTCTACAACTTCTTTTTTAAAATCCATCTCTCTATTAGTATTTCTTCTAATAGCTCGCGCGGTATTGTAATCTGTACCAGGTGCTCGACCTAAACCTAAATCAACTCTATCTGGATATAAAGTTTCCAAAGTTCCATATTGTTCTGCAACTATATATGGACTATGATTAGGTAACATCACACCACCCGAACCTACTCTAATATTACTAGTGTTATCTAGTGTACGTTGGATTAATAACTGCGTTGCGCTACTAGCTACACTTTTCATATTATGATGTTCTGCAATCCAATATCTTTCATATCCTAATTCATCAGCCTTTTTGGCTAATCTAATCATTGCATCTATTGCATCTTTAAAATTTTCTCCTTGTCTTAATGGAGCTAAATTTAAAATTGAAATTTTCATAGTTTTTCACCTCTATTTATTTACCATTTTTAACAACTCATCTACAGCTACAATTCCTAGTTGATTTGCTGCAAGAGGACTATCTCCTGTTATTAAATTTCTATCTATATGAACCTGACCGCTTATTGCTTCATTTACTATTTTCGCACCCAAACTTTCTAGTTTAGATATAAAGAAGATGGAAGAACTATACAAGTTGGAGGAAATGCTGTAATTTCTTTTGAGTGTAAACTTTACTGATTAAAATTTTTTTGTTTTTAATAAAATTTTCTTTGAGATAAATAATTTCATAATTTTTAAATAAGAACTCTGACTCATCAATATTTCCTGAAATTAATGCAGCAGGTCCATGACAAAGGGTTATGATTTTTTTATCTTCTTTAATTGCCCATTTAAGAACCTCTTTTACTTCTCTACTTTCAGGTAAATTAATCATTGCACCATGACCACCTGGTATGAAAACTCCAGAATAAGGTGAATTTTCAGAAGTAATATTCTTCAAAATACTATCTAATTTTACAGGATTCTCAAACTTCTCTAGATATTTATTATAAAGGTTCATAACATTCTCATCTTTTTCTGGCATTGCCCACATCTCTAA
Source organism: uncultured Gemella sp. (assembly GCA_938046645.1). GTDB lineage: Bacteria > Bacillota > Bacilli > Staphylococcales > Gemellaceae > Gemella. The sequence continues at coordinate 4,170 of CALIWM010000181.1, forward strand.
TTTTACAGAATTTCCCGATAAAGTAACAATATCTATCTCAAATCCAGCAGCATCGATATGTAACATTGGTAATAATGTTTCTACAGGATGATTACCTGTTGAAAAAAACTTACCATTAGACATTTGTAAATATCTTTCATCTGTCGCTATCATTAAAATTTTATTCTTTTCACCGCTATATGTGTTTTCAAATTTAAAACCATCAAAATTCGTTACAGGACTAGTATATACACTCAAAGAATAATCTGATGGAAAATATGCGTTGTGTTCTGCTCTATCTTTTACTGGTTGATTTGTTAATTTTGTCATTTTAATTCTCCTAACTTTTATCCAAAAATATTTGCTTGCACAAACAAGTACATGGATAGAATATAAAAATCAAAATAATAAATTCTGATTTTATATTTTATCACTATTTCTATTTAATACATCTGTAACTATACTCGTAGTGTTTTCTAGGTACTTTTTTCCTTTAGGTGTTAATTTGATACATACACCTCTCTTGTCCTCAGCAGAAGAAAATCTTTCTATAACACCACACGTATTCTCAAATTTAGCTAACATTCTTGATGTTGCACTTAAACTTAATGAAATCTTAGTACTTAAATCTGTCATTCTTAATATATTTCCTTCGGTTTCATTCAAGTAATGTAAGCTATAGTATTCATTTAAAGTTATTGGATGCTCTCCTTTTGATAAGGCATCTTCTAATTCAGTACTTATTTGTTTCATATTATTATGAAATGCTATCCACTTATTTACTACTTCTTCATTATTCATTTGTCACCTCTTAATTTACTTGCGTTTGCAAGTAAATTAATATTACTACTTTTATTATTAATTGTCAATAAAACTATCTTTTTTTATTACTACTAGATAAAAATATCCTTTTGTGCTAAATTCTCAATACACTCATCATAGTATGTTGCATCATGTTCTTTATAAATCGGCTTATTTATTTTACATTCTTTTAGATCGTTGTGAGGAGCACAAATTTTTCCTCTATAATTTTTATCAAACCATTCTTCACTAACATTATAGCCTCTATTCTTCATTTCCTGCATGATTAATTCATGATACTTGAAAAGGAAAAATGGCTTATGTTCAAATACATAATCTACCGTTGCATGTTTCTTACCCCAACCATTTCCTCTTAATGCACAACACTCTCTATGCTGACCTAAAAGTTGTTGCCTTGGTAGTTTAGATATTAGTTCTTCATGCCAAAGTCTCATCTTGTCCTCCATTGATAAAAGTAGATTCTTCTAAATATTTATTTGGATATTTATTTAGAATACGTTTTACTTCTTTTATCAAATCTTCTTTTTTGTATATATTATTATGATATTCTTCAATCATTTCGAAAAAATGATTTTTTTCTTCTTTTGTTTCATATTTTTTAAAATATCCCCAGACATGATGCAATGCATTCGTTACTTGTCCTTTATCTTCAGGTAAACTTACAGCTTGCTTTATAAGCTCACTCACTTTATTTTGGGATACTTCTTCTTGCTTTAAATACGTTCTAATTTCTAAGTATATTTTACTTGAATGGCTTAAAACAAGATATTTATTTTTTGCCCATAACTTTTGACATTGAACTCTTTCTTCTTTATTATTCATTTTACCCTTTCAAAAACAGTTTATTTTTAATATTCATATTATATTATATCTTATACTTTTTTACTACATATTAATATCGTACTGTATAAAAAAGCTCCTTATTAAGTTATATCTTAATAAGGAACTTCATATTAGATTTTTGTTGTATTAAATTTAACCCTGTTCTTTTGGTTTGCTAAGTCCATTTTTATACGTAATAAATTTAATAGATTGTCATTGTCAATCGATACTTTTCCTGAATCATCTACTTGAAGAGCAAGGTATTGTTTTTCTTTTGCCAAATAATCCATACCTTGTAAATCCACGTATCCATCACCTTTGAAATCAACTGATGCCAAGTAAAAAATAAATTTAGAAAATCCTTTTTCTGCAGTATTTTTACTTGTTGCATTCATTTGAGCTAATGGCTCAAAAAATGTTTTGTAGTTTGGTTTATAAGTAGCTTTAACCGTGTATTGATATGTATCGATAGTTGGGGCAATTAAAGATAAGTAAACAGTATTACCCTCAACTTTATAATCAATAAAATCATAAGCTCCAGCTTTACCATAAGCATTACCATTAACTTTTAATATCATAGGACCATATTCATTCATATCGTAATTAATATTTTGATATTTAAAATTAACATTTTCTTCCGATGGAATCATGGATTGTTTTAAATCATTCCAAACCTTTTTATACATTTCTCTTTGATTATTGAATCCCGCTGCTTTAACAATAACATCGATATTTTCTTGGTTTACATAGAAAGCATCAACAACTTTAAGCGCTTCTTGGACTTTTTTATCAGTTATAGTTTTACGTTTTTCTTCTAATTTACTCTGAGCTTGCTTTAATCTAGTTAAATCGTGATCAGAACTTTTTCCAGTATTCTGCTCAATATAAATACGTTTAGTACCTACAGGTGAAACTTTAGCATTCCAATCAAAATCTTTACCTGGTCCTTCAACAGTTTTTAGTTTTTGCTCACCCTGCTTATTTTCAGTTGATTGTTTAACACCACAACCAATTACACCAATAGATAACAGTGTTGCTACTGAGATTAATAAAATATTTTTTTTCATAAATAAGTCTC
>CALIWM010000182.1:0-3559 GCA_938046645.1 uncultured Gemella sp.
GCTACGATGGGCATGGTCAAAAGGTTATTCGTTCAGAAGCAGACTTGGTAGAAGCCTATGCGTTAGCAGACTCAGCAGACTGTGTTTTGGAAGAATTTGTCAACTTTGACCTTGAAATTTCTGTCATCGTGTCAGGAAATGGCAAGGACGTGACGGTTTTCCCAGTTCAGGAAAATATCCACCGTAACAACATCCTGTCAAAAACCATCGTGCCAGCTCGCATTTCAGAAAGTCTAGCTGAAAAAGCCAAAGCCATGGCTGTGCGAATTGCTGAACAACTTAACTTATCTGGAACGCTTTGCGTGGAAATGTTTGCGACCGCTGATGACATCATTGTCAATGAAATTGCCCCACGACCACACAACTCTGGGCACTACTCTATCGAAGCTTGTGACTTTTCACAATTTGATACACATATTCTGGGCGTTCTGGGAGCACCATTACCAGCTATCAAACTGCATGCCCCAGCCGTTATGTTTAATGTCCTCGGCCAGCATGTCGAGGCTGCTGAAAAATATGTCACAGAAAATCCAAGCGCCCACCTCCACATGTATGGTAAAATAGAAGCGAAGCACAACCGCAAGATGGGACATGTGACTTTGTTTAGTGATGCGCCGGATAGTGTGGAAGAGTTTGGGGAAGGGATTGATTTTTAAGGAAATATGAAAAAATATTTTAAAAATAACACAAAACAATTGATATGTTTATTGTTACTAGTGATGGCATCTGGTCCCTTTTTCTCAGTTGTTATCGGAACTTTTTCCAATTATTTGAATTCCAAATTAGGTGATTGGTTGAGTTTTTATGGAAGTGTCGCTGGAATTGTAATCTCATTGATTGTTGTTCATCTACAATTATCGCTCGAAGAAGAAAAGGAATTACGTAAGTATCGACCAGAGTTGATTTTAAGCAATGATTATCAGCTTATCAAGCCAAACTGTAGAGTATATTTTGATGATAAATATTGGTTTCATCTAAGAAAATCAGAAAATAACAAACAGTATGTAGCAGCTAATAGTTTTGAAGAATCTTATTCTAATAAGGATAAAAGAGATAAAATTTTATCTCTTGAAATTGTTAACAATCAACCTATATTTAATATTCGCATCTTATTTGGGGAAAGTTTGGACGGTGAGCTGATACCAAAATTAAATGCGGAGCAAAGATTATATGTAATCTCGAAAGCACATCAAGAAGAGATACATCAACATATCTTAGGTAACAAGCCTAATTTTAATCACGTTCCAGAGACGATCACTTTATTCTTTACAACACTTTCAGGAGAAGTGTGTAAGTATATTTATAAAGTTGATGGCAAAGGATATTGTAGTATCAATCGAAAGTATTTTGGGGTAGACTATCCTGAAGTTGCTAAAAATATTCATATTTGTGACTATATTGTCAGTAAATAGAAAGTATTGAATAAATTTAGTTTTTATGGATTAACGTATTTTTTATTTTCGTCGAAAGGGATAGGATTGCAGTAATTTATGATTTACCGCTGTATACAGATTTGAATACATTAGATCGCTATCCATCTGTGTGGATTGAAAAATAAGGGTTTGAATAAATGGTGAAATTAAAAAAATTACAAAAAGAATTTTTAAATCTTGGTTATACTGTTAGTGATGAAGATCCAAAAGAAGGTGGCGAAGGTACTGTATACAAAGCAGAAAAAGGACAAAATCTTTATGCTATCAAAGTTATTAAAGATTTAAGAACGGATAGAATTAAAAGATATAAACAGGAAATTGAAAGTGTTCAAAAATTAAATCATCACAATATTATAAAACCTATTTATGGAGAATTATTGATTGATGGTGGAGAAGTTCAGTACAGTGTTATGCCATTCTATGAAAATGATTTAAAAAAGATCATTCCCCAATTATTAGATTATGAGCAGATTTTTAACATTATCATTGAACTGGGAGAAGCTTTAAAGTACATTCATAGCAAAGGTATTATACACAGGGATTTAAAGCCAGAAAACGTATTGGTTGCGGCAGATGACGGACATTTAGTTTTAACGGATTTTGGTATTGCACATTTTAAGGATTCTAATCTAACTAAGAAAAATGATTTGTTAAATAACAGAGTATATCTGGCTCCTGAACAATATATTAAAGGTAATGCTCAAAATGTGACTCAAGCAGCAGACATTTATTCATTTGGACTAATTATTAATGAGTGCTTTACTAAGAGAGTCGCTCACGGTGACAATCCTCGGTTAATAAGTGATGAGTATCCGTTTTTATTTGAACTTGACAATATAGTCAAAAAGATGTTAAGGCAAGATGCTGAAAAAAGAATAGGTATCAATTGTGCTTTAAGTTTGTTGAAAGAGGCTAGAGAAACTCTGTTTGAAGACTTAGATTACCTTAGTTGTGATTTGACGGACGGATCTCCAGAAGATTTATCTCCAGAAGAACTAGGAAGTATTTTAAGTCAAGCTAGTAAAGATGTTTATTTTGCGACTAAATTTAAGCTAGATGATGATATCACTAAACAGTATGAGTTAAATTATCATAAAAACATTAGTTTTAGTGTTTCTCCTTATTTAAAAAATTTAGCTGCTGGTTATAAAATTTTGGATGTTTGTCGAAAAAAATTTATTTATGAAACTGCATATCCAGAGGGGCCAAGACTTTCATTTCTAAACGAAAGTGAGTATAAAGGTCTTCATGATAGATTAGAGGCAGTTCTCAATATATATATGATTTCAGGTAGGATTTATGGACAAATAAAAAAATATTTTTCAGCATGTCTAGATTATCATGCTGAAGAGATTCTAACACAAATTGAAGATGAAAAATGGATGTATGATAATCTGTTTTACCACATAGAAGATGCACCAATACTTTGGTTAAGGATATTTTTATTAGAACTGGGTATTGAACAGAGTGAATTAGAAGACAATATTTTGATAAATTGGGATAGAGCGGTAGCTGGCAATGAGACAGAGTCATTTTTGTATAGAAGAGATACTGCATTCGATAAAAAACAATCTGAAAGTATTAAATTGATTTGCCAAGAGCTTGCAAACAGGTGGGATGTGTCATATGATTATCTTGATGATGAAACTATCAGATTTATATTTGCAAATGAACATCAATTTGAAAATTTTAAAGATTTTGCAAGAAACAAAATAGAATCAAATCGTAGTTTGTGGTTAGATTTTAATGATGATATTATTCAAAAGTTTAGAGTCATTGATGGTGAAATTATTGTGGATTTAAGCATCTCTTGGGATATTGATTCACTTTTGGCAAAGGTACTTGGTCTTAAGAAAATAAATTAAAATTTTCAACAGTTATTTAAACGCTCAAAATAAACTAAAAATATAGAAAGGAATAAGGGCTCCGTATCCTTTAAAACTGAATACGGGGTACGGATTTGGTCAAAAAGATAGTTTTCCTAGAAGCTGACGCTTCTTAGTCTAAACTCCTATTTTGACTGTGTCCGCTTAACGCCCTTAATATCTTAAACATGATTGAAAGATATAGCCGCCCTGAGATGGCGAACATTTGGAGTGAAGAAAATAAATACCGTGCTTGGCTTG
>CALIWM010000183.1:0-7752 GCA_938046645.1 uncultured Gemella sp.
AACGCTAAGCATTATCCCAGTAATCGGTATTAGTATGCCGTTTATTAGTTACGGTGGAAGTTCACTTATTGCAAATAGTATTCTATTCGGAATAATAGTAAAAATTCATGCGACAATACAAGAAGAATATATGGAAGATGAATACTATGATAACTACGAAGAAAATTATGATGCGGTTCAATATGAAGAAGATTATGATCCTTTAGAACCTGTATACGAGAATAACAACAATAGATATTATGAGGAAGAACCTCAACAATTTCGCCGAAGTAAGAGAAAAAGATAAAAAAACGTGGATAGAAAAAATTTCTATCCACATTTTTTTATTTTCTTACATCTTCAATGAATTTATCATCGATAGTTTCTAATAATTTTCCTAAAATTGATTTAGCTGCGTAGTAATCACGAATATCAAATACTGCATTGTGAGTGTGAATATAACGTGCACAAATACCGATTACAGTTGTTGGAATACCATTTAATGCTTGGTGAATATTACCAGCATCTGTTCCTCCTGGTGAAGTGAAGTATTGGTATTTAATTCCATTTTCTTCAGCAAGTGCTACAATTTTTTCTCTCATGTTAGCACGAAGTACCATAGTTCTATCAACTAATCTTACTAAGAATCCTTCTCCTAAGCGTCCGTTACTAGTTTCTTTTCCATCCATGTCGTTTGCTGGACTACAGTCTACAACAAAACATACATCAGGTTTAATCATATTTGCTGCCACAGTTGCTCCACGAAGACCTACTTCTTCTTGAACAGTAGCACAAACTACTAGGTTGAAGTCTAATTCTTTAGAAGCAAATTCTTCTAAGATTTCTGTAATAATTACACATCCGTAACGGTTATCAACAGCTTTACTCATAAATCTGTTTTCAGTAAGTTGTTCGAATGTTGTTTTTGGTGTAACAAATGCTCCTTCGCGAATTCCCATTTCTAAAGCTTCTTCTCTTGAAGATGCACCTACATCTATAGTCATATCGCTAATTTTTACATTTTGCGCTACTCCTGCAGTGAAGTGTTTAGGAATTGACCCTATTACTCCAGTGAATTTTTTCCCTTCATATGAAGTTACTGTGTAAGTTTGAGCTAAAAGAACATCTTCCCTAAAACCACCAAGTGTTTCGAATTTAAGCATACCGTTTGGTAATACTTTAGTTACGATAAATCCAACTTCATCCATGTGAGCTGAAATCATAACTGTCTTAGCCTTTTCTTTTTTAGACTTTTTAATAGCATAGATTCCACCAAGATTATCGAACTTAATCTCATCAGCATATTTAGATAAATTTTCTTCTAAATATTTTGAAATTTCACTTTCAAATCCTGATGTTCCGTCTAACATTGTTAATTCTCTGAATCTTTCTATTGATTTACTCATTTTCTTATACCTCTTTTATGTACTCTATTGTTTCACTTTCTTTATCATAACGTACTTCATATTCGATATTATCATTTACAAAATAGAACATTAAATATGAATTCTCTTTTAAGTTTAGCGTATAGCTATCTATAACATCGTAACCTAATGCGATTAATTTGTTTCTACACCTATCTATGTGATCATTATTTAATTCTTGCTCTTCTGTTTTTTGATAAACACGATACCCTACATAAGCAGCAGCTAATGGCAATAATATTCTTTTTAATTTCATATTTTACCTCTTATCTGAATTCATCACATAACGAGTTAAATAATTCCTCACTAAGTTCTAGATTTTGATGAGCAATAGGTTCATCTCGTTTATAATTACGTAAAGTATCTTCGTAATGAGGTTTTTTCTCATTTTTGTAAATTACCCCTGTTACAAGGTCGTTGTATTCTTCTAAGACTCTGTACGCTTCTAATTTATTAGTATTATCATAACCTTCGATATCAGAAAGTTTTGTTAAGTGTTCTTTATACCAAGCTGGCGTATTTTTGTAGTTATATGTTTTACATGGACTGAACACGTTAACTAGTGAGAATCCATCATGATTAACAGCTTCTTCGAAGATTTGCATCATTTCTTTCATATCACCAGTGAATGCTTGTGCTAAGAATGTAACTTCACAAGATAAGGCAATTTTCATAGCTGATAATGGTTTTTCCATTACACCTTCTAGAGTTGTTGTCGTTACTAAACCTTCATCAGATTTAGGCGACATTTGACCTTTTGTTAAGGCATAAAGTTGGTTATCCATTACTACGTATGTCATGTTTACGTTACGTTTCATAGCGTGAACAGCATGTCCAATTCCGATAGCATAACCATCACCATCTCCACCCATAGCGAAAACTGTTAAATCTTGGTTAGCTAGTTTTATCCCTTGGGCAACTGGTAGTGAACGTCCATGTAATCCTTGAACTCCGTATGCTCTTGTATATCCACTAATTTTCCCAGAACATCCAATCCCTGCTGAGATTACAACATTTTCAGGCTTAATCCCTAGATTTACTACAGCTCTATTTATACCCGCAAGTACCGAGAAGTCTCCACAACCGGCACACCAATCGGGCTTAACATCGTTTTTATAATCTTTTAATGTTACTTTCAAACTATTTCTCCTCCTCTAGTAATTGTTCAACAAGTTCGTGAGTATAATAGATGTCTCCATTATATTTCAGTAAACTACCAATTTTTTCTGAATTGTGATATTTACTTGCTATTACTGTACGTAACTGTTTATTGTGGTTGTGCTCGACAATATAAATCTTTCTATATTTATCAAATGCATCACGAATAGGCTGAGCAACTGGGTAAATTTGACGAATGTGCATAGTATCAATCTTCATACCTTGTTCTTGTAATTGCTTAGCAGCTTTATTTAGAACTCCATATGTTGAATTTACACCTACTAATAGAATATCTTTTTCATCATTATATTCATTTAGTTCGAATGGTTTTTCTACTAATGCAGATTCAATCTTATTAGAACGTTTTTCTTTTTGACGTACTGTGTTACGTTTAACCTCAGAAGGTAATCCCACTACAGAGTGTTCATAACTGTTTGCGTTGTGGATTCCACCTTTTTGACCTGGGATAGTTCTGTTTGAAACTAATACATCAGTCGCATAACGTTTGAAGTAAATAATATCTTCTTCTGTGATTTCTTCTTGTTTTAATAGATTACCACGATCGATTTGAACCTTACTAAAATCAAAGTTAGGCACTGTAGCTTTGTTCATACCTAATTGTAAATCCATTAAGACAATAACAGGTGTTTGATATTTTTCTGCCATATTGAACGCATCAATCATAGTGTAGAAACAATCTTCTACAGATGTTGGAGCTAATACAATACGAGAAGCATCTCCTGTTCCACCATAAACTGCGTGGAAAATATCTGATTGCTCAGTTTTTGTTGGAAGTCCTGAAGAAGGTCCACCCCTTTGAACATCAACTATAACAACTGGTTGCTCTGCCATCGCTGCCATACCTAAAAACTCTGTCATTAATGAGATACCAGGTCCTGAAGTAGCTGTCATAGCACGTACTCCAGCAAAGTTCGCTCCAATAGCTACACCTAACGCTGCAATCTCATCTTCTGTTTGGATATAAGCACCATTTACTAGTGGAAGTTTATCAAATAAATATTCCATGATTTCTGTAGCTGGTGTAATTGGATATCCCGCATACATTCTACATCCTGCCGCTAGTGCACCAAGACCCGCTGCATGGTTACCAACTAACCACATATTTTTGTGAGTTGGATTTAATTTTTTTAGATAATACTTATCATTAATATTATTTTCAGTCATGAATTCATTCATGATCTCACGACCTTTATCGAAGGCTTGAATGTTAATATTTACGATTTCTTCACCTTTACTTGAGAATTTTGCTTCAATCATATCATAGAATATTTTTGAATCAATATCTAATAATGCTGAACAAATTCCAAGTGTAATAATGTTTTTAATGATTGGATTTGCAATTTCTTTTGCTAAATCAGTAATTGGGAATACCGCAACTAAACCTTTAATTTCTTCTGAAATTTCTGGTTTAATTTTAGCGTCCGCAATAATAATACTGTTTTCATCCAATTCTGGAATATAACTATCTAATGTAGCTTGGTCAAATGCTATAAGAATATCAGTCTTATAGTCAATAACATTAATTCTTTCTTCTGAAATACAAATTTTACTATTACTGTGACCACCTTTAATTCTACTTGCGAAGTCTCTTGTAGAATACATGTGGTAACCTAGTGTATTTATTACTGTAGAGAAGATTTCGGCTGTACTTTCTAGCCCTTCACCTTGTTCTCCACCAATTTTCCATCCTAATTTATTAATCATATAATCTCCTTTAATCTCTTTCATTAGAAATTTAATCGTTGATTTCTCAATACTTTATTTTACCATATTTAAGAAAATTTTTCCATTCAATAATATTTATTATCAGTATAAAAACTCTTAAAAAATATTATTGTTTCATAATTTTTTCTGATATAGACTATTAATATATTTTTTAAAAAATTTGTATAATATTTAGGAAGAACTTTAACTTTTAATATTTCATTTAATGAAGTATTACGAGTCTATCCTTACAAATATCATTTAATCTCGGTATTTAAAATATTCTATATTCAAATTTACAAAATTTTCTCTAAAGTTTATTTTCACATATTGTTTATATGGAAATAAACCTTCTTATCATTTCTTAAAAGGAAACAATAATATTACACAAAGAAAAAAGTCCTTGTAGAAGCAATTAGCTTCCACAAGGACGTATCTATAGACGTGTTACCACCTTGATTTATAGTATTTTCACAAATACTATCTTAATAAGTACCTAAATGTTATCATATTAGTACTCTTTGCTTTAACGGGCTACCCGTAGTAGTTTAACTATTCAACTACTAACACGAAAAGACCATCTTCATAGTATCAAATTTGATCCCTTTTCACCTGACGAGACTCTCTAAGCAAATATCAACTACTACTCTTCTTTCCAAAGTGTAATTTTAATTTTGTTATTTAAGTATATCAAGTTAGAAAACCCTTGTCAATGTTTTTTGAGAAACTTTAATACTATATATTTATTACAATCTCATTATCTATTTTTTCTTTTTCTTAATACTAGTGCAGCTAATAACACAACTACACCTAATGATGCTGTAGCTACTGAGTTAAGACCTGTGTTAGGTAATTTTCTCTCACTGTTAGTAGCCTTAGCTTTTTCAGCAACTTTTTCACTTGTTTTAACACTAGATTTCTCTACTCCGTACACATGAGTTGTAATTCCATCTTTTTTAGATGTTGAAACTGTGTTATATCCTTTAAGAACTTTAGGTGTTTTTTCTCCAAGTTCTACTGGTGAAACCTCATTCCCTGCTGCATCAACATGACGTGTTACAACTAATTCTTCTTTTACTAAAACTGGAGCATCTTGTCCATTTGATGTTTGAGCTTTTTCAGCATCAAATTTATATGTTTTAGAATCTACAGAAATTGTACGTGAGTTTGGATTTACTACCGCATATTTAGTTAAATCAGCTTTTTCTAAGTAATTTTGGAATGCTACATCCATAGATGGACCTTCTTCACGCGCTCCACCTAGCATTGTGTATCCATCTCCACCTGCTGCTAAGAAGTCATTTGTAGTTAAGTAATATGTTTTAGCTAGATCTAATTTATCATAGGCACCTGTATCATGATTTTTAACTTCTACACGTAATATACGTTTACCAGATGGTAAGTTTGTATCGTAGTATACTTTAGCTCCTGATACGTGTAAGAAACCTCCACTTGGTTCTAATAATGGTTGTCCGTTTTCATCTAAGACAGTTTTACCAGCTTTATCAACTTGTAAAATAGATCCTAGAGATTTTTCAAACATAGCTAATACATCTTTACCAGACACTTTTATTTGAGAAATAGTATTTCCGAATGGAAGAACTGCAATTACACTACCTTTTGTAATAGGTTTATCTTTAGCGATAGTTTCACGTAAACCACCACCATTTGTTACTGCGATATCAGTTTTGTTTTGGAATCCAGTTTGACCGTATTCATAAAGTGAATCTGCTACTACGTTTCCTAAGTTAGTTTCACGTACACGAACATTTTCACGAGTACCACTTAGCTCAACAGGACTGTTTTTTACTACAACAACAGCATTTTCTGCGTCATATTTTGCTTTAATTTCATCAACTAATTTTTTCACTTCTGCGTTAGGTGTTACATTAGTAGTTTCTGAAGCTTTAATTAGACTTGGAGTTCCTAGTAAGCTATTTGGTTTTAATGTAACTTTACCAATATTATTTAAGTAACTTCCTGTTTGGTTATAAGTAACATTGTCTCCATATGTTTTTGATTCTACTGTGTGAGAGTGACCATCGATTACTACTACACGTTTTCCTTTTAATAGTGGACTTTTAGATAGTTCGTCAGCAAGAGTAGAACCTCTCCATTCATTTGGAGTTGTTGTATCTACTCCAAGGTGAGCTAAAATTACATATGTTTTATAATCATCCCCAGTAGCTTTTGCTTTTGCTTGGATTTCTTTAACTACATTTAGTACCTCTGGAATTGGATCTTTAAATGTTACACCTTGAACATTTTTAGGGTGTGTTTTTGTCGCAGTTTCTGGTGTTGTTACCCCAATAACAACGACCTCATCACCTTTAACACTTTTATCTTTATCGATGATTGTAGAAGCTTCAAATAAACGTGCGCCATTTACATAAGTGTTTGCGCTTAACAGAGGGAATTTTAAAATCTCTTTATATTTTTTAGCTTCATCTAAACCAAAGTCAAACTCGTGGTTTCCAACTGCCATAGCATCGTATTTCATTTTATTTAAAATTTCTGCACGAGCTTCCCCTTTTGTTGAGTTAGAAATAGGTAACCCTTGGAATGCATCCCCTGCATCTAAAACTACAGTTGTTTGATCTTTTTTAGCACGTTCATTTTCAATTACTGTTGCTAATTTAGCATCACCAACAACTGATGTAGTTTTATCACGACCTTTTTCCTCTACGATACGTCCATGAACATCATTAGTGTGCACTAATACTAAATCTTTTTCAGCTGCTGTTTTTGGCGCTGAAGTTGTTGAATTAGATGATTCTGGTGCTGTTGGCTGTATCTGTGTAGTTGTTGCTGACGATGGAGTAGGTGAAGAGCGGGATCGACAGGGACACGATGCGGACATAGGTCACCGAGTCCGGGACGATGGCCGCCGAGGCCCCGAGGAGGCGCACCAGCCGCTCCGCAAAGACGAGATTGCACAGTGCGGCAAGCGTTCCCATGATCAGTGAGACCGACGTGATCGTCCCCAGGGTGCGTTCCGCCCGAGCGATGTCGCGCGCCCCCAGGCTCCTGGAGATCAGGGAGACGCCGCCCGAGCCGATGAGCAGGGCGAAGGCCATGACCACGATCTGGATGGGGAAGGCGGCGAACACGGCCGCGATGCCCTGGGGCCCGACGCCGCGCCCGACAAAAAACGCGTCCACGACGTTGTAGAGGGACTGAACCAACATCCCCACGACCGAGGGCGTGGAGAGGCGCAGAAGAAGTTTTCCCATGGGCTCGTGTCCGAGCGCTTCGACATCCCGCATCACACCACTCCTTGTCTTTCGGACGGCTTTTCGTCCGGCTTTTTCGTCCGGTCGGGTGAGAGGCGATCCCGTCCGCCGGCCCCGCGCCCGCATCGTTCCTCCCCATTGTACGCTATTTTTCCGCGTCTGTACGCCATTTTTTGCGTCCTTGCCGGCGAAACAGAAAAGGCCCCGAACTCCCGCTGCGCGTCCGCGGGGGG
>CALIWM010000184.1:0-3319 GCA_938046645.1 uncultured Gemella sp.
TCTATTTCTCATAACATTTTCTGCATAAGCTAAAGCTACTCTATCGTTCACTCCAAAAGTTTCATCAAAATCATTACATAGATATGTCTCGATTATTTCTTTTTGTTCACGAATTAAAGCAAGTACATCTGGTAAATAATATTCTCCTTGATTGTTATCATTTTTAACTTTTTCTAACATTTCAAATAACAGTTTATTATCAAAACAATAGATTCCAGAGTTAATTTCTTTGATTTTTTTCTCTTGTTCTGTTGCATCTTTTTCTTCAACAATCTTCACTAATTTCCCGTTAACATCACGAATTATACGACCATATGCAAATGGATCATCAGCTATTGCTGTTAATACAGTTGCTTTAGCATTTGTATTCTCATGGTGATCTAGCATACTATTGATAGTTTCAGGACGAATTAGTGGTGTATCTCCATACATTACTATAGTCGTACCTTCTTTATCTTTAAGTTCATCTTTAGCAACTTTAACAGCATGTGCTGTTCCTAATTGTTCAGCTTGTAGAACAAACTTAGTTCTATCTCCTAAGACCTCTTTAACTCTCTCTGCTCCATGACCAACTACAGTGATTACTTCTTGCATTTCTAAATCACTAAGGCTATCTAAAACTAATTCAACCATAGTTCTGTCACAAACTTTGTGTAATACCTTATATAATTTCGACTGCATTCGAGTTCCTTTTCCAGCCGCTAATATAACTGCATATCTATTATTACTCATTTTCAACATCCTCTTTTTCTACTTGGCGTAATTTTTCTATAACATTCCCTAGTTTAACATCAAATGTTCCATTAAATTCATCGATGTTTTCAATTTTTGATAAGTATAAATAATCATCTTCGTGTTCTCTTGGCGAATCAAAACATTGCGTGATTATCACTTTCCCAACAACATCAACATCAAATTCACTCATTAGACTCTCCATACCTGTTAGGACTCCTCCTCCACGCATGAAATCATCCACTAATAGTACTTTTGATCCTGTATTTAAACTTCGTTTAGATAAAATCATCGTTTCTATTTTCTTAGTCGAACCTGAAACATAGTTTATTGCAACAGTAGTTCCTTCTGTAACTTTATTATCTCTTCTAATAATAATTACAGGCTTATTCAGTATTGAAGCTATAGCATAAGCAACAGGAATACCCTTTGTTGCTACTGTAACTACAGCATCTACTTCTTTATTTTTATAAACTGTAGCAACCACTCGTCCTAGTTTGTTCATTAAACTAGGATTACCTATTATATCAGACATAAAAATATATCCACCGGCTAATAAACGATTTCCATCATTAATTTTATCAAGAAAACCATTAAGAATTTCTCTAGCATCTTCTTCTACTAATGTTGGGATAAATAAAACACCCCCACTTACTCCAGCTAGAGTTTTAACTTCTCCAATATTTTCTTCTTTAAAACCATTTTTTATTATGTGGATATCTTCACTAATAGAAGACTTAGCTTGATTAAATTTTGAAACGAAATATGTTAAAGGAATTAATTTATTAGGATTATTTAATAAATATTCCGTCATAACAACTATTCTTTCACTTCTCTTTAACTTCATCTCATACTCCTTACATGTACATATAACGATTCACAATCATTATACAATACATTCAATATATTTTATTCGTATATTATATGTATATAATACCACCATTGTTCGGAATAGTAAAGATATAGCAGTGATTTTTAAGTTTATTTTAACTAATTAAACATTTTATTACTTCATATATAAAAGAAGAGATAGCATTTTCATTCTATCTCTTCTAATTTCTTTTATTTTTCTTTCCAAACTTCTAAAGTTCGTATTTGATTTTCCTCTACTTTTCTAACTACAAATGTTAGTTTATCTATAGAGTAGACTGCCCCAACTTTAGCTTCATATTTTTCTAAATATACATAAGCTCCAATAGTATCTACTTCTTCATGAGGTAAATGTACATGGAATAATGCGTTCACATCTTGTATAGGTACCCAACCATCAACTAGATAGTGACCATTTTTTAACTTTTTAATTAAGCTTTGTTCATCTTCATCGAACTCATCTCGAATTTCTCCAGTAATCTCTTCAACAATATCCTCAAGTGTAACTACCCCACTAGTCCCTCCATATTCATCTGTTATAACAATCATATGTTCTCTATTTTGCTTAATAGTTGCTAAAACTTGAGAAATAGGTGTATGCTCAAAGATTTTTATCGCTGGTGTGATATATTCTTCTAAGTCTTTAGTTGTTTCTATTGGTTTATCTGTAAATAATAATTTCTTAACATTCAAAATCCCTAGAATTTTATCTTTATCACCATCTTCAATTACCGGATATCTTGTATATTCTTCTTGTTTTAATTGTCTCATTATAATCCCTAGAGAATCACTCATATCAATTGCTTCAACCTCTGTTCTAGGTGTCATGATTTCTTTAGCGATTTTATTATCGAATTCAAACACTCTCTCTACATAGCGGTACTCTACATCATTAATTTGACCATGTAGTCTTGAAGATTTCATAATCGTTCTAAGTTCTTGTTCACTGTGAATATCATCGTGTTCAGAAGCAGGTTCGAATCCAAACATTTTCGCTATAAGATTGGCTAATGAATTAAGTAACCACACTAGCGGTCTCATAACTTTATCGAACATATACATTGGCCAAGCCACACGTAAACATGTTTTTTCTGCAGATTGAATCGCTATAGTTTTAGGAACTAATTCTCCTAAAACGACATGTAATAATGTCATAAACCCAAATGATACCACTAATGAAATAGTATGCGTAACTGTTTCATTTAAGTTTAACAATTCAAAAATAGGATTAAATAGAGAATGAAATGTAGATTCCCCTATCCAACCTAATCCAAGAGAAACAATTGTAATACCTAGCTGTGTTGCAGACAAGTAGTGATCTAATTGTTCTACCATCGTAACTAATATTTTTGCTGTTTTATTTCCTGATTCTACTAATTCATTCACCCTTGTTGGTCTAAGTTTAACAAGTGCAAATTCAAACATTACAAATATTGCCGAGGCAATAAGTAATAATACAATTATTAATATTTTAATTAAGATACTGAGATCCATATGGTTTTAATTTAACCTCTTTCCTTATAATTTTTTTTAGTCATTAATAAATAATTTTACTACATATAAACTTTTTTTTCAATTATTATACTACCTATAAGTTCTATCACTATTTCTAATTTATAAAAAATTCTTATTAATGGATATTTCATCTGTCGAGTGATACTATATTAAGTGATTGAAAACGCTAAAACGGGAGATTACTATGAGCAACGAGATAGAA
>CALIWM010000185.1:0-6743 GCA_938046645.1 uncultured Gemella sp.
AAAAAAGAAATGTGAACGAAAAATAGAAGTTCACATTTTTTGCTATAAATGAAAAAGAGTAACTCAATGCTATGCCAACGTTTTACTTTTTGGTAAAATGACTTTAATTGCGAGAATCCGTTTGAAATAAAAAAGAATGCTGATAAATCAATATTCCTGTTATATTCATAACTAGAGAAATAAACTATTTTTACTGTTTAGCTACCAAAAAGCTACCAATAAATTTGGAATCATTTTTAATATGACTTTTAGTAATATACCTTATTACTGGGTTTCTGATAAATTAACTACTACTGTCGACAATTTTACATGTATATCACTTATTTTATCCTACCTTTCTATGGTATAATAGATAATAATATAATTAATCTGCAATAGGTGAGGTTTATGAGTTATACCAAAAGTCAAGTATCAAATTTTCTAAATGATAAAATTCTCTTTAGATTCACAATTTCTAGCGATTTTATCATTGACTTTCACGAACACGAAGAGGTTTTTACATTTGATGAGCTTGAAAAAAATATAAAAAGTAACTTTACTTATTGGAGTTCAATTTACGCTATAGCTCCCAATAATTTTATGTCAAATTGGGAAGCTCTGAATGATAAGTTTAATTCAATAAAAAAATATATTTTTGAGCTTGAAGAATTAAATATTGACAACATAAATAACCAACTTTACTATAATTTATCAAGCAATCGAGAATCAAGAGAACAAGACAAGATGGTTTACATATTATCAATAAGTTCTCCTATTGATAAAGATTCAGAAATTCGTAAAATAAAAAACTTTGTTTCTTTCTATATTCAACAATCTCAAAATAATCTTGATGAAGCCATCAGAAGTTTTATCTATCTATCAAAAAACAATTATCAAATAGGTTCCTATTTTTCAAGCGCCAACAAATATAATTATTATCCAGCGCTATATTTACTTAGAAAAGACTTCTCAAATATTAAAGAAAATATTTCTGATTTTGAAGCAAATATAGTAACTCCTATAACTAACAAGTTGAAAGATATTTCAGATAACTCTGAAGTACAGTATAAAGAAATTACAACTTTCATAGAAGATAAGCATAATCAAATTCAGATACAATATGATGAAAAAGTTTCTGAGTTTGCCGAATTTAAAAAATCTCTCGACGACTGGCAAAAAGAAAAGCATGAAAAAATTAAAGCTTTAGAGGACACTTATGAAAACAAGCTTTCTTTAGAAGCGCCAGAAATACTTTGGAAAAAACGCTCCAAAGAGCATCAAATGCTAGCAAAAAAATGGACATATTTCCTCATTTATGCAGTCATAGCTTTAATATTTGCTCTAGTAGGGTTAGTTGTCGTAATACACTCTTATTTAAATAGTATTCAAAGTGAGCTCCCGTTTATATCGAAATCATTTATACTGATTTCAGTGATTTCATTTTTTATTTACATTGTTAGAATATTGATAAAAATTGTTATGTCAAATCATCATTTAGCTACAGAATATAAACAAAAAGCTGCTTTGACAAGATTCTATCAAGCTCTTACCAAAGCTGGAACCGACATCGAAAAAGAAGAACGATTAATAATTATTAACTCACTATTTAGTAAAGTTGAAACTGGACTAGTAAAAACAGATACCTCAAATGATAGTGATACAATTTTAGCTCTTTTATCTAAGAATCTAAAATAAAAACACTAATTCAAATTCCTAAATGTTTTATTACGGGAATACATAAAAAAAGAATGTTGATAGGACATTCTTTTTTTATTCATTTGAGAAAACTAGGGATTAAGTATGTTTTGCTACCAATTTTTATTTTTTCAAACTAACTTCATACGAACTGATAAATCTCTTTAATTCGTCTTTTGTATTTTTCATTTGAACAAGAGATTTTTTTAGTTCCTTTTGGTTTTTCTTGTCCATACCTAATTCGTTGTCATAGTCAAGGTTCTCTAAATTTAAAATCGAATTATTGAACTCATTATAAAAAGTTTTTGCCAGTTCAATATCATTATTTTTATTTAGTACAAAAACTTTTACGACAGTTAGTAACTTCGAACATAATATAATATTTTGTGTAGGGTTAACCAACACTTCTTTTACCAGTACAAAAGTGCTACTACTCATCATACCAATATTTAATCCTAATAAGGCACCACCACCAGCTATTACCATTGTGCCACCTGCAACTCCTAAACCACCAGCTGCAATAGCACCTCCTCCGATATATGCTAAAACAGCATTTGTTAATGCAGCTCCATAAAGTCCTGAAAATTGACTTCCGAATAATGCCACTGCAATTTGTGGCGCAAATACTGCTCCGATTCCGGTAAATAATAATGCTAAACCTAGACTTGCTAAAGCTGTGTTAATGAAAAAATTCTTTTTTTTAGTTATTTTCCCAAAAGATTTTTTATAAGTTTTTTTCATTTCTGAGTACAGCTCTTTGGACATAAAGTTGCTAACAATAAATTCTTCTAACCACGAATTTTTTGAATTAAATTTTAATTTACTTTTTTTATCGCTTATATTCAGTGGATAATATGGTTCAAAAACATATGTTTCTAAGGTAACTAAATCAAGCCAAATGGAATTCGACTCAACTTCTTTCCTAGAAATCCAATTTTTTAATTCCTCTTCATCTTTTACCCACTCAATAATATAATCTTGATATGTCTCTGAAAAAACTAACTCAATACCATTTTGCCATTCATTCAACCATTTTGTCTTTTCTTCTTTTAAAGTTTGATTTTTCTCATTTTTAATATCTTCAACGGTTTTTAAAAACTGAAAATTATAGAGAATTTTCGTTTGGTCCATATCTAAGCCTAGCAATTCTAGTGCTTCCATATTTACACTCCTTCTAAATTTTATATAGATAGTTCAAGTTATTTTACCGATAGTAATTAATCTTTCTTATTAATCAAATATTGCTTTAAAACACTAATAATTTCTTTTTTCTCCTTTTCTGTCAATTCATACTCTCTCAATAAACTAACAATTTCTTCTAGTCCATCATCACGTCCTTTTAAAATTTCAAAAGACGTACCAAAGATTTCAGCTAATTTTTCTACTGTTTCATCTTTCGGATTTCTCCCTCCATTTTCCCACCTAGCGTACTGGGCTTGAGCTACACCTAACTTTTCAGCAACTTCTGATTGAGTAAGTCCTACGTTCAGACGGGCTTTTTTTATATTGTCTTTCAACATTTTAAAATTCCTTTCGCTTTTCTATTGACCTATAACCAAAATGATTGTATTATGGTTATATAACCTTTTTGGTTATATAACTAAAAAACATTGCAGGTAATACTAGTCCGCTTATGAATATGAAAAAACACCCCAGAAAGCTCTGCAAAGCATTCTGAGGCTTTCGTTTAAAACCAATATGATTATACCAAAATGGTAATAAAAAGTCCATAAGAAGCGAAATTTGGCTAGCTAGGGATATTATGGCTTCTACACAGTAAATGTCAGAAAAATTGGCAATGCTTACTCCTACCATTCGCCTAGTTTAGAGATTGTGAGACAAGAGCAAGGGCGCAAGCCGAAGGCAATGCGCCCGAAGCACGTAGTTCTCTCAATCTCTAAAAAAGCTGGCGTTTCTAACAGCCAGCAAACAGATACACTTAAGGCAACGCCCTAAGTAACGTGTCGTCAGCAAAACTCAATAGTAACATTGACCTACGCATTTAGCAATTATAGAAAGGAGGCGTTACAGATGAAAAATAACCTTCAAGCACTACGAGAATACCAAAGTCGAGTAGATTTATCAGAACTAGAAAAATCTATTTATATCAGTATTGACCGACTAACAGTAATCCTTGATAGAGACAACTGTTCTCTAAGACGTATATTTTGGGAATTAAGAAATTCTATCGATTCTATTATTCAAGAATTTAGCATTCAAGCAAATCTAAAAGAAGATTATTTTACACTTTATAAAATGGTAAATGAGGATAGTATTAATCTAATTTTCTTCCAATTATCAACCTATGGTGGTTTTCAAGTCATACGTTTAGACTTCAACCCAAACTCGCTTAAAGAATTTGGAGGTCTTCAAGTATGGCGACAGATTATGAATTATGCTCGATTAAATGGATTAGATGTTAGACTATCACGCTTAGACCTTGCTTTTGATATCTTTAACAGACCAGAAATAGTCTTTTTACAACATATCAAAGGTGGAGTTAGTCATAAAATATTCTATGGTAGAGGAGGAAACATAGAAAGCAAATACTGGGGTGCTAGTGGTAGTAATGTTCAAGTACGTTTATACGAAGTCATAAAAGAGCCGATAAATTGAATATCGAGAGTAAACCTTTTTGGTGGCGGTTGGAGTTTCAACTTCGAACAAAGGCTATAAACGCAGAAACTATTTCAGAGATTTCTAAACGATTAGAGAATTTTAGTTTTTTTAGTCTTTCAAGTGTTCCAGATGATAGCAAAGCATTTGCCTATATCTTTCTCCACGCACCAGCTCTTTTACCCGAATTATTCCCCTATCTGAAACCTAACACTATAAGAGTCAAAAAAACTAGGCTTAGAAAACACCTAAAAGCATTTGATAGTAACTCATTTTCTTTAGAGCTTCAAGATGCACTTAAAAAACAAACACCACGATTAAACAATGAATTAAAACAATTAATTGGTGAATTCATTGAATTTACTAGTAAAGGAGAAGATATTTTATGAACGATAAACTAACTATGACAGTACAAGATATTATGGACTTAGGGTTCTCAAAATGGACTGCTTATAATATTCTACGACAAGCAAAACATATTATGATTGAGCGTGGTTTCGATTTCTATAACAATAAAGGGCTCGGAACTGTTCCCGTATCAGTTGTATCAGAAATTCTTGGATTGGAGGAACTAAATGTCAAAAACTAGATATACTGGTGTTACCAAAGACGATAAAACTGGGAAATATACTTATTATTTTAAAGCTGGAGTTGACCTAGCTACTGGTAAACCATATCAAGAACGCAGACGTGGTTTTGAAACCGCAAAAGAAGCCTTCGAAGCACGTACAAGAGCATTAAATAAAGTGCATCAAAAAGGTGGAATTAAACACACTCAATGGACGTTTAAACAATTTATGGACGAAGTATTTATACCAAATTATTATGCTACTACAAGTCCAGACCTCGAACGAAGACGTCAAGTTATATTTGATGAATTTATCCAATATTTTGGTAAGAAAAAACCTAGAGAAATTACAACTTATGATGTAATAAATTATAGGAATAGTTTATTAGAAAAATATTCAAATTCATATGCAAGGAACAAAATGACATTGCTTAATCAAGTTTTAAAAACCGCAAAAAAATATGGATTAATTTTCCATGAAATACCTACAAGTAATATCAGTCCTATTCCAATAACAAAAAAACATATAGATTTTTGGACAAAAGATGAATTTCAAAAAGTAATACAATCCCTTGATAAAGAGAGTTATTTTGAGCATTTTATTTATACGCTCTTTTGGCTTTATTATTTTACGGGAATGCGTGTAAATGAGGCGACTGCTCTTTATTGGGAGGATGTGGATTTTGAAAAGAAAACTCTAGCTATCAATCACAACTTACAGTATATAAATCGTGAAAACTGGGAACGCCGTAACAAGCTAAAAACTGAAAGCTCTCGGCGTACTATTGGACTAGATGATAATACTCTAAAAGTGCTTAAGGAGTGGAAAGAAAGACAAGAAAAAGTCGATAAAATACCATTCATTCTGTCGCCCGACGGAGTTCCATATCGTAAACGTAGTATTAGAGACCAAATTTTAAAATACTCTAAGCGTGCTGGTGTTAAATACATTCAACCAAAAGGTTTGAGGCACTCCCACGCATCATTGCTTATTAATGAGTATAATGTAAATGCCCTATATATTCAAAGACGTTTAGGTCATTCTGATGTCAAAACAACACTTAGCATTTATAGTCATTTATACCCGAACGCAGATACCGAATTAACCGATAAACTCAATCTCATATCAAATGATTTTATTGATTAAATCTACTTAGCTACCAAAAGAGCTACCAAAAAATAAATAAGTATCTAAAAAGCCTTATTTTAAAGGGCTTTTTTTAAGATTTTCCCACTATTTCTAAAATGGGGAAATATTTACGGCAAGGCATTCCCTGCACTTTTATAAATTTTATACCATTCTGAACGTGGCAAATCTACTTTAAATGCTTCTGCACTTGAGCGGATTCGCTCTGGATTCATACTTCCGATGATTGGTTGCATATTTGCTGGATGCCGTAAAATCCAAGCAAGGACAATCGCTTCAAAGGAAACTTGATACTGCTCTGCAAACTGTTTAAGTGTCTTTGTCAGTTCTACATATTTAGGATGATCCATAAACAATCCCTGTGCCAAATCAACTTGGAATGGCGACCATGGCTGGATAGTAATATCCTTCAATCGGCAATAATCCAAGACGCCTCCATCACGATTGATGGCAAAAGAATTGTGCATATTAGCATTAAGACCTTGATCAATCATAGGCGTATGAGCTGGGCCAAACTGCAACTGATTGACAATCAGTGGCTGCTTAACACTCTTTTGCAAAAGTTCGATTTGGTAAGGATTTTGATTGCTAACTCCAAAGTAACGCACTTTTCCCGCTTGATACAAGCGATCAAATGCTTCTGCTACTTCATCTGGCTCGACCAGAGCATCTGGACGATGCAAAAGCAAGACATCCATATAATCGGTCTGTAGGCGTTTCAAACTGGCTTCTACTGAG
>CALIWM010000186.1:0-3632 GCA_938046645.1 uncultured Gemella sp.
ATAACTATTTAGTAAAAGCTGAAAAGTTAAATTCTCCATATATAGAGACTTATAGAGGTTTGGCATTATATCATTTCTCATCTTATAAAAATAGCGGCTCAGTAGAAGCTTTAACGAAAAGTTTACATACCTTTGAAAAGGGGTTAACAGTAGCCAACGACTATGAAATGAATTTTGGTCGTGCTGTATGTTTATTTGATCTTAAGGAATATGATAAAGCAAAGACTAACTTTAAAGAGTTATTAAAAGACTACCCAAATAGAATGCGGTTATTGTTGTGTATAGCTTATTGCGATGTGTATTTAGGTAATAAAAAGCAAGCTCTCAATCGTTTGAAGCAAATTAAGATTGGAGTAGATTCAGCATATCATCTAGATAACGATGATATTAGTGAGTTTGATATCATTGATGCCTATTATATATTAGATGAGTACGGTCTATTCTTAGAAGAATGTGAAAAGGCTAAAGAGCACTGTGATTTAAGTGATGGCCCTTACTACTTTGGTCTTTGGATTATGAATCAACATAACCGGTTCTATCATGAAGTGAACAAGCAACGAACAGAAATATTGGCATGTATTGAAGATGCAAAAATGGACGAAGACTTTGATAGCGAAGAAGAAAAGCAAGACTATATCAAAAGCTGGGAAGATGATTTAAAAAACCTAAATCTGTTGGAACATAAAATTAAAGATGAAAACTACAAACCTGTTGTTGAACTAAAACTATGGCCAATATATGAATGCTATTTAATAGACTGTTTAACTCATAATTTTTAATCTGTTAACTATTGGTAGATGTATCTAAAGACGATTTATATATTCAAACTGATATACAAGTAAGTTTAATAAATTAAAAGCACTACTTTGAATTGTAATTATTCAGAGTAGTGCTTTTATAATTATTTATCAGCTACAACAAGTTTATATCCATTCAATTGAATGTTACTGCCGGTTGTGTCTTCGTTGCTCAAGGATTTTACATAGCTGTCACCAGTGAGTATCCAATTGGAGTCTTTGTTGAGTTTTACTGTAATCAGTCTATAATTTCATATGAATTGATATTCACACTATATAATATATAATTGCTGAGATTAGATATATAGTTCAAATATGTGGAATAATTGACTCGTTCAAATAGTTCGAGATTGACTAAGCGTTTGACATAATTTACAATTAATTCATGAACAAATCATGAATTGTTCATAAATTAAGAAGAGAGAGCTGATCATTAAAGTAAAAGGAGCTTTTATGGATCAAAATCTTGAATTTATGGCCCGAATGCCCGAAGAACAATTACATGTATTTGTTGACACATTAATTGAAAAGGGTGGAATTACAGAGACATTATCTGTATCAGAAGATTATAAGCAATATGGAAAAAATTATTCTAAATATTGGCATAGAATTGAAGAAGAGTATCGAGATTTTGGTAGTAATACTATTACTAGTTTTTTTTCTGGACCAAATACGTATAAAGAAATTTCAGAAAAAGTATTGAAACAATGTAAAGTCGACTTTCATCCTTCCGATTCGGTGGAGGCTATGGAAGGATTATTATTGGAATCTATAATAAAAGATATGTGGGAGAAATTATCTCAATCCGAACGAATTGCATTGCTATCAGATTTAAAAAATGATGTCGATAATATTGATTTTAATTCAATTGGTGGTATAACATCATCTATGTTAATTCAAGTATTTAGAGCAGGTGGTTTTGCATCATATAAAATTACATTAATTATTGTGAATGCAATTGCAAAAACAATTTTAGGTCGGGGATTAAGTTTAGCTGCAAATGCGAGTATTACTAGAGGTTTGTCTGTTATAGTTGGTCCAATAGGAGTAATCTTATCTGCATTATGGTCAGTTTATGATATAGCAGGTCCAGCGTATAGAGTTATTATTCCTTGTACCATTCTTATTGCAGCATATAGAAAAATGGATAGTACCAATTGTTAGTTGTTTGTCCTGTGGAGTAAAAGGGGAAAAAGATGACTGAAAAAATAACATATAGAAGAAAATTTATCAGAAAAGATACCTCTAATAATATTGAAAATAATAAAATACCAGGAGTGATTTTTGGAAATGTAAGTAATGCTTCTACACTTTATGGAGAAGTAAAGTTTAATGCATCTCGTGGACATGGTTTTGCTGCCGAGAGAGCTAATCATCAGGACGATGTGATTTCTGGTAAAGATGCAAAAATTGTAGGTGATGATAATATAAAAAATGGTGCAGATAGGTTAGTTGATAATCAATATATACAAACTAAGTATTGCAGTAGTGCATCAAAGAGCATAGCCGAGTGTTTTGAAAATAAAACTTTTAGATACTTTGATGCGGAAGGAAAACCGATGCAAATTGAGGTTCCTTCTGATCAGTATGATGGTGCGGTACAAGCTATGCAAGATCGAATTAAAAATGGACAAGTACCAGGTGTAACGGATCCCAAAGAAGCGATAAATATAGTTCGAAAGGGGCATTATACATATGAACAGGCTAAAAATATAGCGAAAGCTGGTACAGTAGATTCATTAAAATATGATGCGGTTAATGGCAGTATTGTATCAGCACAAACACTTTGTATAACATCTGCGATAACATTTGCGGTATCTATTTGGGATGGAAAAGATGTTGATGAAGCTTTGAAACAATCCTTACTTAGTGGCTTAGATGTGGGTGCAAAAAGTTTTGTTACTGCGGTATTAGCTGGCCAAGTTATGAAGGCGGGAGGATACTCCTTAGCTTATGGAATGTCACAGAGTATTATTGATTTTATTGGACCAAAAGCATCGGCACATTTAGTGAATGCATTTAGAAGTGGAAGTAATATTTATGGAGTTGCAGCAATGAAAAGTGCACAAAAGATGTTAGGTAATAATATTGTTACTGGCGTTGCTTCAGTCTTTGTTCTTTCTAGCGTAGATGTTGTAAATATTTTCCGTGGTCGCATTTCTGGCGCTCAATTGGTTAAAAATCTTGTGAATACTAGTGCATCTGTAGCTGGTGGTGTTGCTGGATGGAGTGGTGGTGCAACAGCAGGAGCGGCTATAGGCTCTGTGGTACCTGTAGTTGGAACTACAATAGGTGGTATAGTTGGTGGTTTGCTAGGGTCTTTTGTTGGTGGTAGTGCAGCTAATAAAGTTAGTTCTAGTATAACAGATACTATCATAGAAGATGATGCTAAAGAAATGCTTGTAATAATTGAAAATGTATTTAAAAATTTAGCATATGATTATTTATTAAATGAAGCGGAATGTAAAGAGTTAGCAGATTCCTTACACGATATAATCAATAGTAGTCTGCTTAAGGATATGTATGCTGTGTCTGATAGAACTGCATTTGCTTATGAGTTTATGAAGCCTATAATTGATGAGATTGTTACTATACGTAAAGTCATTACTTTACCAACAGAGGAAGAGCAAGCTAATAAAATGATTACTATTTTAGAGAATTTTGAACCAGCAGTTTAGAATCTCTATTCATAAAAAAGAAAGCATGAGATTTTGATTATCTCATGCTTTCTTCTTATTTATTTAGATGAAACAAACAAATTTCTGTTTGAGTGATTTATCATTATTTATCAGCTACAACAAGTTTATATCCATTCAATTGAATGTTACTGCCGGT
>CALIWM010000187.1:0-11969 GCA_938046645.1 uncultured Gemella sp.
CTTTATTTTGTAGAATTTTTCTTCTCATTGAGATAATCTATAATATATAAAATAATCTCAACTGATAAAAAAATTATAGCAATTTTGATCACCTTTGGAAAGAAAATACAAAATATAACTATTGGTATTAATCCTACCAGTAATTGTTGTTTGTTCTTTTTAAATATAGGTTGAGAATTTCTTCTAAACATAAAATATAAAAAAGCAATAGTTATAGTTGCGACTACAGATCCTAATATACTGTCCATTACTAATAACCTCCTCTCATTCGAGAAATTTTATATTATGGTGCTATTTAACTTTACACCTTTATTTTAATATGAAAATATAATGGTAGCAATACGAAAACCTTAATGATACATTTCATAAAAAAAAAATATACACTTAGTCATCTCTATAACAACTAAGTGTACAATTTTTTATCTCTCGTCACCTAATAATTCTGATCTTATTATCACGTTTATCGCTAAAACAAACATTATTAGACTTAAGAATATTGTAACATAAGTATTTATATCAAGCTCCATATCAAAAATTACAGTTCTCATACTCGTTAATTGGTAAGTTAATGGATTAAGTTTTGATACATAATATAGCACCTTAGAATTATCCAAACTATAAAAAGTCGGTGCAGCAAAAATTATAGGTAGTAATAGTGTTCCTAAGATAAGGTCTCTAGTTCTATATGATACAGTTCCTAATGAGATAATAACTCCAAGAGAAAACCAAAATACTAGACTAATAATTACAATAATTAATACTTTTAAGAAAGGAACTATCTGTATTTTTATTCCCAAAAAGAATGATAAGAAATAAATTAGTAATACCTGTACTATTGTAATTCCTAACGGAAATACTAATTTCCCTAAAAAATACGAAATAGCTGATGTACCTTTTATTCTTTTATATGCTAGAAGTCCCCATTTTTTGTCTAAATTCACCCTATAAACCGATTGATTCATCTGAGAATTTAATATTACTCCTATAATTCCAACGAAAATATATTCTATATAGCTAACATTTTCTCCTTTAAAAGCTAAACTTGAAAAAGAGTTCCCTATCCCAAATCCAAAGAATACAAAGTACAATATTGGAACCATAAGCTGTGTATATATAATCTGTTTATTATTTTCAATCGCCTTATATTCTATATACGATGTTGCCCAAAAATTCTTCATTACATTTTTCATATAATTACTCCTCCAATTCCAATATTCTCTTCAAGGTAATCTCTTCTTTCTGTAGGCTTCCTATTGTAATATTTTCTGCCAATAACAATTTTAATACATTTGAAATTTCCTCTTCTTTTTCCAAGAAAATTTTTAAATTTTTATCATCAACGATTGTAATAGTATCTTTATGTTTCTCTACTATATCTTTACTTAATTCACCATTATAAGAAATGTTATATACTATTTCTTTATTATACTCTCTTAAGAACGTGCTCATTTCCCCGAAATATAAACATTCCCCGTCATTTATATAAATTATCTTATTACAATACTTTTCTATAAGATCTAAATCATGAGAAGATATAAAAACAGCATGTTCTTTATTGTTATTTTTTATGTATTCTAATATATTTTTTGATAATACTACATCCAATCCTGTAGTAGGTTCATCTAAAAATAATATTTTTGAATTAGATACTAAACTTCTTGCTATTTGTACCCTTTGCAATTGTCCTCCAGATAATTCTGTTAGGTCAGATTTCTCCTTACCTTTTAAACCTAGAACATCAATAATCTCATCTACACTTTTCTTACTAATAGTATTTTGAGAGTATAATGCCCCCATATAAATATTGTCATATACATTTAAGTACCAGTCTACTGATTGATTTTGCATACAGTAGTCTACATCTTGAACAGACATTCCTTCACCGAATGATACCTCACCTTCGATATTAGAAAACAATCCTAATGTAGAATTAATTATAGTAGTTTTCCCTGAACCACTTTTACCTATAAGTGCAATCATATCTCCTTTTTCCGCAGAAAAAGAAATATTTTTAATCGCGTAATCACTAGAATTTTTATATTTATATGCTAAATCTTTTACTGTTAATAGTTTTACCATTTAACTCCCTCCTCTCGATATTACATTTTTCTTTTAATTACTTTCTAGAAAAGGTTGATTTGCAAATACAAATCAACCTTCAACTCTTTAATATGCAGTTTACATGTAGCTTACACAATAAAGTGCGTCTTCTTGAATGAGTGACTTATTAATCAAGTATCTACTTTAACAGATACTGTAAAATCATTATCGTCTGTTAAAATAGCAGATTCTCCTCTATTCAAGTTATGATGAGAAACAACAATTTTTTAAGATCAATAGAAATTCAAAAAATAATGATGATTCTCTTTATTATTTACATTATAAACTATATAATTCCAATATCTAATACCATTTTTTTGTCCTCCTTATTTTATGAGGTTATAAAGCTTTATAGTTTTATTGTAATATAAAAACGATGTGAAAGCAATATGAAAAAAAAAAAAAAAAAAAACGCTTTCAAAATTATCGCATGTTATTTTTAGTTAATGAATACTGATTTTTGTAGCAATATAACATAGTATTAATTCTCAAATCAAAGAAAAAAATATACACCTAGCTTCTCAAAAAGCAACTAAGTGTACATCGTTTTATTAATTTTTCATTTTTAAAATTTTTTCTAAGAACTTTTCCTTAATCTAATAAAGTATGCTCTCTATTCTTTAAATTTACATACAATACATGAATAGCCGAAATTGCATTTATTAACAAAATATAATAAGCAATGTTTTCCACGTATAGTCCTACAAAGCTCAAAATAATAGTAAATAACGGCGCACTTATTCGAAAAATTTGAACTATACTTTTTCTATATTCTTTATCATTAATTTTTATGAAATTAGTCCTTAATTTTATACTTATTGACACACCTAGTGCCACTATTAAAGATAATAGGATCACTTGTAATGGTAAAAATACCTTACATATAACCAATATGAAGAATACTATATCCAAAATTATGTAAGACATAAGTATTTTATTTAGATTCACATCATATTTCTTAGTAATCATTAAAAATAAAACTACCGTTAGACCTGGTATAAAGAATACAATACTAGAATATTGTATCAAATTCCTAGCCGCTAATTGTTTTATAAACAACGGTATAAAAAACACTGCTGCTCCTGACAATAACGCTGTATTGATAATAATATATTTTCTTTTCAATTTATTAAAAACTAATCTTTCAGAATTTTTCTCAGTTTCATTTTTAAAATTATTTATTTTGAAACTTGAAAATAAAACAAACATAATTATAAATACTATTAAATATTCATCAATATTCACCTTATAAATATAACTACCTAAAGAAAAGCCAAGCAATTTAGATAAGTTGCTATATATGGATATATCTGTCACTCCAGCTTTGATAGATTTACTTTCCTCTATTACAAATAAATTGTAATTAAGCAGTACTATTGATATTAATAAATAATAGACAAAATAAAATGTTAAGACGTAGTATAAATCTATGTTATTTTTAAGAATAAACACTACTACTGAAAAAACTATTAATATATAATAAAAATACTTTGTTTTTATACCAGTTAAAATCCTGAAATAACTAGTATCTAAAAAAATAAATATTTCTATCAAAGTCGTTATTAACAAAATAAAATATATAGGAAAATTATATACAGATATAAATTTCACCGTTATGTATGAATATAAAACACTCATAATTAAATTCAAACATAAATATAAACTTCTCGCTAATTTAACATTAAATTCTATAAAGAACACCTCCTATGTGATTCACTTTGATTTTATTTCTTATAACTCTCTAACCTCATTAACTATTATGATCCTGTACTTTGATATTTTTTCAATCCAAAATTCCATATTGTTTTATAGATTAATATAAGTAGAAGTGGGCCAAATAATATTAAAAGCCATGTTTCTAAATTAAAACTATCATGGAAATTTATTAAATTTACCACTGGGAAATATCCCACAAATGCGAATGGAATAATTATTAGTACTACTTTAATGAAAAACGGATAAATATTAACTGGATAATTTGCCAATTGATACAATTGCCATAAAACTGATTTTATACCATCATTTGTTATTGAAAAGAAACTAATTGATACTAGTGCTAAGTATATAGCCTCTCTTACTAAAACCGCAGATATTGTAAATAAAATAAATTTTATTATAAATAAATAATTTACATCAATATCTAAGTTATATAATGAAAAAATCACAATTACTATACCTGTAATTAACTCAAATAAAGCTTCCTCATCTAATTGGAAAATAATAAATTGATAAAGAATATTAAGCGGTCTTAATAAAAACAAATCAAGTTCTCCTGTTTGAATTAAATACGGAACTTCTAAAGTTGTAACGAAGAAAAATTCCCATAACGCCGATGTTAATGTTAGAAAACCATATAAAAACAACAATTGATACAAAGAAAAGCCACCGATTAATTCTGTATAATTAAGTGTAATAAGTAAGACAAATAATGTTGTAAGAGTATCTAGTAAATAACCCAAATTCCCTATAATAAAATCTAGTTTATAGCTCAATATCCTTTTTACATCCATTTTAAAAAACTCTGCATATAAATATAAATGTTTCTTCATATTAACCTCCCATTATATCAAACTTGTTAAATACATATTGTGATAGTCTTTTTGAAATTATCAATAATATGATTAACCAAAACATCTGTACACCAAGAATAAATAAGACTTTTCCTAAATCATTATCATATACAATAATAGAAATAGGTGCATACATTACAGCATAAAATGGGGTTATCTCTGATATTCTTAATAATAATTTCGGATATAAATCTACAGGAAGCAATCCACCACCAAAAATAATAAGTAGAGCATTAACCAATTCAGATACACCGTTTATTCTTATAAATACTGTTGATAATAATGCAATAATATAACCTAATAAAAAAGCAACAATATAACTCAAAATATACACGAATATAAAAAGCACAAATCTCTTAAGAGATATAGTTCTGAATATTAAATTATAAAACAGTAAAATATAAATAACTAAAATCGGCAGTACTTGGAATTTTAATTTATAGAGAAAATTGCCTAAAGTAGTGAAAAACGTTATGACTATTAATCTATTAGGCTTATTCAAATAATTAATAATAGTACCTTTTAAAATCTTCTCAGCTACAAAATTGGTAGTTATTTTTATAGGTAAAACTATTTGTAAAATAATAGCAAACAGTACATAAGTTATTATCTCATCAATATTTTTAGAATTGTATTTTTCAACATATATCCAGATACTATACTGTATTAATACCATAGATAACGATGCAATTATCTGCATTATCGTATTAAATTTGTATTGTAATAAACTTTTGTATTGATATAAAGTATAAGCAAAAAATCTATTCATATTTATCACCCGTCTTATCCTTCACAAGCAATACTTCTTGTAGATTTAAGTCCAATACTTCAGTTTGTGTAATGATACTTTCATTCGGTAGTAGTTTTATTATATCTAACACATTAAATTTAGTTTCATCAAAAACAAATTCTTTAGAATCGATATTTGTACGTAAAGGTAATATTCCTTCTTCATTTAAATCTACTATATTCTCTCCGTACATTTTTAATTTTTTATATTTATTAAAAATTTGCTTAAAGCTTTTCACTTCGCCATCATAATTGATTTCTCCATCACTTATCAAAATCATTCTCTTACATACTTTTTCAATATCAGAAATCTCATGAGTTGTTAGTATGATAGTAGTATTATACTTCTCATTTATTTTTAGTATAAGTTCCATAATTTTCTTCTTTGTTTCTATATCTAAACCGATAGTCGGTTCATCTAGGAACACCAATTTAGGTTTATGAATAATACTAGCTATAAACTCACCACGCATTCTTTGTCCTAAAGATAATTGCCTTACTGGTTGATATAAGTACTCTGTTATATTTAATTCTGTTATCAAATAGTCTAACCATTCTTTATTGTCTACTTCATAGATTTTTGATAAATACTCAAAAGAATCAATTAATGGTAAATCCCACCATAAATGTGATTTTTGTCCAAATAGCGCACCTATGTTTTTAGCATTTTTTTGCCTATTTTCAAATGGATCTTTACCGAACACTTTTATTGAACCTTTTGTACTAGTTAGTATTCCTAACAGTAACTTAATAGTCGTAGATTTCCCAGCTCCATTATTTCCTATGTACCCTACAATTTCTCCTTCTTTAATACTAAAATTTATATCCTTCAACGCTTGTTTAACTGTCTTTTCTGTATTAAAAAAGCTAACTCTATTTTTTATTATGTAATCTTTACTAAGACTCTCAACACTAATTATCTCTTTCATAATATTTCCTCTTATTTCAAATTTATTATCTGATTTACGATGATTTTCTTCATCAAATTTTACTATTTTCTAGAATCTATTCTCCTATTTTTAACTATATTAACGTGTTTTCCTCATAAAGTCAATATTTTCTGAATATTATATCAATTTTTCTTTTAATTTCTAGTAGGCAGATTATTTTTACTAATAAATTCGGTGATTTTTGAAATAATAAAAAAATAACCCCATCTCACTAAATCAGGAGATAAGGTTGATACTTAGTAATTTATTTCTTTTGTCTTTTAACTCTTTTCTTTACTTTTTCTATTCTTATTTTTATTAAAAAGATACACAAGAATCACTATAAAATATCCTACATACATAATATTATTTAAAATATATAACATGTAATTATTTATCATATATCTATTAATAATATCTATTACTATAATAATTGGAAATATATAAATTAATAATTTTTCAAAAAAATCTTTCTTCAGTTTCATAATTTCTAATCATCCTTTTTCATAATTAACAATATATGTACTAATTTTAAATTATTAAATCTATTCTTCCTCACTTTATTCTCCCATTAATTTCAAAAAACAGACTTTTGATTTAGTAATAACTTAATCTGATACTATAATTTATTTATCTTTTAACAAAAAACAACAATTAATATAACTTTCTACTATTTCTCCAATTTTATTATCATCTGTCAAATTTGGAATTTTTTCTTTAGTTTTTTCTATTAATAAATTTCTATCTAATAAATGTATATCCTCGGTTGATATTTCATCAGTAATGTCCGAATAGAATATAAGCAAATCTTCAGTTTGCTCTATATTTAACCCATTTTTAAAACAAGCAAATGTAAATGACGGTTCTTCACCGTACTTAACCCTTAAATAATCTACTAGTTCAACAATAATTTTAAAATTTAGTAAATTATCATTAAACATTTTTTCAATCATAGGATCCATAATTATTTTCCCCTTTCTGTTGTACTTATTTACAGATATAATTATATCATTCTCTCATAACAAAAATAAATATCTTTAATTCACTCCGAAAAAATATATTTTAATTTATATCCGATACATTTACGATATTTTTTTAAGACTCATTAGTGATATTACTATAATGATAATCAAAGAATATAAATTTATATATGAAAAATATTCTTTTCCTAATTTTTCTATCAGAAACGCTATAATTATGCCTCCTAGAGAATATAAGATACTTCCTAAAACTAGGATTAATGATAATACTTGTCCCATTATTTTTCTAGAAATTTTTCTTTGAAAGAATGTTGCTTTATAAATTAGTACTGGTGCTGAAGCAACTCCAGCTATAATAAGTATAATTACTGAAAGAATAATATTCGTACTAAAATAAAACAGTATCAATAATAAACAATGCACTATAATACCTAAGCAAATTAATTTTTCTATTTTAATTTTTGATATAAATTGCAAACCTATTATAAGTGAAGCTAGTATAATACCAACAGATTGTAAAGAATTTAATATTCCATATGCTACACTATCATTATTTAAATTTTGTTCTACATATATTGGTAATAAAACGATAAAACTTCCCCAAGTGAACATATTCCACAATGTCGTATTAATTGTCATAAGGAATATTTCACTATTTTTTACGATATACTTCATAGAACTAAAAATTGTATATTTTTCCTGTTTGAATTCATTGTTAATAAATATCTCGTCACTTTTTATTGTACTTATTATTATCGCTGAAATGAAAAATAATACAGCACCTATTATGAAAGCTATTCTATTATTACCTAACACTCCCATTATCGCAACAGAAATCGAACCAAAGATATAAGAGATGTCGAAAAATATTATCATCAATGCATTAGCTGTTACTAATTGTTCATCATTACACACCTCTTTTATTATTATATCTCCTCCTGCTGATAAAGGAATTCCTATAACGCTATTCAAACATATCAATAATCCTATAATACTTAAAGATATCTTATCATTAAACGGTAATAAGAATATAATCAGAAAAATACCAGCTCTTAGTAGTAAAAACAAGAACATTGCTTTTCCAATATTAAACCTGTCTAACACTTTCGATATTAATGGTCCAAAAACTATAGCTGGCAATTGAGTCAACACGCCAAAAATAGCTATCAATAATGGGTTTTTAGTTTCTTCATAGATTAACCAGATAATACTTATATTAACAAATGATTGCGCTAATGTTGTAAAGTTAATCGAAAAAAAATACTTTATAAAATCAACATTTTTTAAAACACTCATGTATTTATTCATAAATTAATCCCTTTCTATTCCATAATCTCTCATATCTTATTCTAAAATGTTAATAATATGCAAATTTATAACTTTTAAATACACCTACAAAAAATTTCTCCTTTATTTTTCATAGCATATAAACAATTACTATATTTATTATAATATAAAAATAAAATGGTAACAATTTGAAAATTTTAATATAAAATCATCTACTATCTACTTAACTTCTTCCTTTTTCTTATAATATTCTTTCGCAAAATCTACGCAACTTTTTAAATCAATGCAAAGAACTGATGTTTTCTGAATCTCTTTTATTTGATAACTTTCCTTACAATTCTCCAAGAATTCTTTCTGAACTGCTAAAAAATCATCATATATATCTAATTCGATATTAGAGAACTCTAACCACTCTCCATCCACTTTAGCACTTTCTTTTATTGTTTTTCTATTTAGTGAATATTCTGCAAGATGTAATGCTGTATTAGTTTCAAAATCAGTTCCTAACAATAAAATTTTTGCATTTTGATCATACAATCTCCCTAATGGTGAATTGTATCCTAAGCCATCATCTAATGGATGCTCTTTTATTATTTCCTGTGCTTTTTCTCCTACTGCTGAAAAAGAATATAACGGATGAGAACTTCTAACAGAATATGTTAGATTCATAACAAACTCACTAAATTTTCCCATACCTCGTGTACTAGATAGATCAACATCATAAGATAAACTCTCTTGTTTTATTTTTTCTATCCAATCCTTAGGAACTTTAGGATATTCCCAGTACTCTGGAGACATATTTTCCAAAGATTGTGTTGGGACAAAAAGTGTTCCACTTTCTCCTAATCTTTCCATAAGTGCTTCATAAACACATCTTGCACCGCCGATTATATAACCGAATTTGCTAAGAGAGACATGCGCAATTAAAATATCTCCTTCTCCTATCTCTAAATCTTTAAATAAATTTAAAAAATCACTTTTACCTATAGGCATTAAATTATTATCTAAAGCATCGCTCATAAACTTATAACTCATGCTTATCCTCCTTATTAAATGGGAATGACTCAAAATCTTATTTACTGAGAAATCTATTTTGAGCCACTCCACTACTTTCATTCTTCTATATCAATCTATATTATTTTTTACTAACTTCACTTGTATCACAATTTTATAATATTATCAAATTTTTCTCTTAGTTCATCACTTATATCATGGCTAATCATTATTATCGTTAATTCTTTATTTCCTAACAGCATTTCTACTAAACTTTTTGCTGACTCTTTGTCTAAAGCTGATGTTCCCTCGTCAATTAATAGTATATTTTTACCATTGAACAACGCTCTAGCTATAGCCAATCTCTGGCGTTGTCCCCCTGAAAGATTTTTCCCATGAACCTCTACTTCTGAATATAAGAAGTCCTTCTGTGTTAAGCCCACTTTTTCTAAATACTTAGCTACTTCACTATCCTCAGCTACTTCTCCCATAGTTATATTATCTTTGACAGTGCCGAAAAATACAAAATTTTCTTGTTGAATTATAGTAAGTTTTTCTAGTATTTGTTTAGTAGATAATTTTTTTAAATCAACTCTACAATACTCTACGCTACCTTCATAATTTCTTAGTTGTCCTGTAATAATTTTAAATAATGTTGATTTACCAACTCCACTATCACCACTTATTAAGTATTTATTCCCTTCTTTTATATCAAGGTTCAAATTATTTAAGATTTCTTTGTCACCATAACTGAAATATAAGTTTTTAATTTTAAATAATGTTTCTCTTAAAGAATATTCAACAGGCGAGTGAGTATCTTTATTTTTTAACATGAATTCATCGTGCTTAGAGAAAATAGGTTTTGCTCCTTTAATAAATGCTATTCTATAACCTATTTGGCTCATACCATCAAATACAAGATTAGCAAACATTCCTACAGCTGCAACTGCACCGATTTCCAAATTATCTTTAACAACTAAATACCCTGTAACAAAAACTAATAATACTTGGAAAAAAACATTTAAACCAAAGTTAAGCATATAATAATTACTTTCCAATTTACTTTGTTTAACAAATACATTTTTCAAAATTCTACTTATATGAGCTATTCTTTTAGGAATTATTTGTAATTTATTAAGAGAAAAATACGTATCATAGCCTAAAATCGTCTCTTCTAACGAAGCAACATAATTCTCATTTTCTTTAGTAACCTCTGTTCCCATATTATGAAGTTTCTTATTAAAAATTTTTGGAAGATAAATTAATATTCCCGTTCCTATAATAGTAATTAAAGAAATGATCCAGTGATATTTCAATAGAGCATAAAGAGAAAATACCACACCAGAAAGACTGTATATTATAGTAAATATATTCCTCAAACCTTTTTCTTGAATTATTTGAATATCATTGTTAAACCAAGATTGATAAACACCAGATGAGTTATCTTTATACTTTTCTATATCTAATTCTATAAGGTTACTAGATAGATTATCCTTAACATCTATTCCTATATCTTGAATAAAAATCTCCTCTCTTACCTTTACCACCCTATCAATTACTATAATAACAAGCCACGTAGCTGATAAGAATAAAATGATTTCAAAGAAACTATGTAGATTTCTATTAGTAAGTACAGTTATAGCATCTGCATTTAAAAAGTTACTTTTCATAAGAAATAACTGTCTTAACAATATAAGAAAACAAATTAATAAGAACCTATATTTAAACTTTAAAATATATTTTTTCATAAATACCTCCGACTTTTAATTCCACTTAATTTAATATCATGCTATTAAGGGAAATTTTGAGAAATATATAAATTCTATAAATAGTACAACATCTTAAATTACTAACCAAATAATTTCACACAACCCTTAACTATTTTATTACTACCAATTTATCTTTCTTTTCTAAATAACACATATATCATTAAAAACATTATATTTTACTAAAAAGATAATTTCAAGCATTTCTATAGAAATTACTGAAAAAGGATGTCACCTGTACAATACAGAATAACATCCACTCGTCTAAACTAAATATATATGTGTTCAGAATTTTGGGTACACATCATTTCTTTGAAATCACGATTTTTGAGTCACTCCCAACCGCACTTGAACAGTCTATCTTTCTCGCCTACCTTTATTTTTCCACTTATCATAAAACAAATAACTAAGAAATTCTATTATAGAGTCCGTATTAATTTCTTCTACATAAGATTCGTCAACAAAATAATATTCAAAATTTATATTATTATTTTACAATTCTTCTAGATAATACTAATAATATAATAAAACTCGCTAATAACAGACCATAAATCA
>CALIWM010000188.1:0-2434 GCA_938046645.1 uncultured Gemella sp.
TTCAGATGAAGAAAAAATTAAATATCAACAAAACTTATTAAAGAGAACTGTTCCTTATGAAATTACCAAAAACGAACAAGTAATTTATAAACACAGAAATCTTATAGAATTAAATTTTGAAACTGATAAATCATTCTTGTCTAAAAATAATAAAATACAGATTATTACAGACGGAAAAGAAAAATTCAGATTACTCTTTGAAGATATAAAAAATGCTAAAAACTATATACATATTCAATATTATATTTTAAAAAAGGATGGTATTGGAAAACAACTCTTCAGTCTTTTAGAACAAAAACTTTTAGAAGGTGTCGACGTGTACATTCTTTATGATGATATTGGTTCAAGAAAATTAAGTATTTCTTCGTTAAGACAATTAACAAAAAACAACGCTAAAATAAAAAGATTCTTCAAATCTAAATTACCACTTATCAATTTCCGTATGAATTACAGAAACCACCGAAAAATAGTTACAATCGATGGTAATATCGGTTATACGGGTGGATTCAATGTTGGTGATGAATACTTAGGATTAGATAAGAAATTCGGTTATTGGCGAGATACTCACCTTCGAATCGAAGGAGAAGCGGTAGGTTCTTTAGAATATCGTTTTATAGATGATTGGAATTCACAGACAACAAAAAAAACTGAACAACTTAAATTAACAGCTGAACACGTTGCTACGGCAGTGGATAATTATCTACCAATTCAATTAGTTTCTAGTGGTCCAGATAATAAACTTCAAAAAATCAAATATAGTTATCTATATATGATTTCAAAAGCAAAAAAATATATCTATATCCAATCACCTTACTTCATTCCTGATGAAAGTGTTATGGATGCATTAAAGATGGCAATATTATCTGGAATTGATGTTAGAATTATGGTACCTAATAAACCTGATCACATTTTCGTTTATTGGGCTACATACTCATTTATTGGTGAGCTTGCAGAATTAGGTGCTAAAACTTATATCTACGAAAATGGATTTATTCATACTAAAATGATTATTATCGACGATGAAGTATCAAGTCTAGGTAGTGCAAACTTCGATTATAGAAGTTTCAAACTGAACTTTGAACTAAACGCATTTATGTATGATTATAAAACCACAAAAGAATTTAGACAGATTTTCTTAAATGATATAGAAAAATCTACCTTGATATCATTTTCTAAGTATCAACAAAGAAGTTTACTAATAAAAATTAAAGAAGCGTTTGCACGACTGATATCACCGATTCTTTAGTTGTTTTATATTAAAAAATATGATATATTAATACATATGTATAATACATAGGAGGACAAATTTTAATGAAGAAGTTTAAAAAAGCTATTTTACCTGTAGCACTTAGTGTATCGGTTATAGGATTAGCAGGATGCTCTGCTGGAGGAACAAAATATATCTCTAGTAAAGCAGGAGACGTTACAGAAAAAGATATCGTGGAAAGTATTGGTGCTAGCCAACTTTCTAAAACAGCTACAAGTATGATGATTCAAAAAGTACTTTTAGACAAATATAAAAATAAAATTGATCAAAAATCAATCGATGAGCAACTTCAAAAAGCTCAAGAACAATACGGTGGTAAAGATAAATTCGAACAACTTTTAAAACAACAAGGATTTACACTTGATAAATATAAAGATGGATTAAAAGTTAAAGCTGCTCAAACATTATTAATCAACGATTACGCTGGTACAAATGATGATAAACTTAAAGAAAGTTACGAAAAAAATAAACACCAATATCACCTAGCACACATTCTTATAAGTGTTAAAAGTGAATCAAATCCAAACGGATTAAGTGACGAAGAAGCTAAGAAAAAAGCAGAAGACGTTCTTAAAAAACTTAAAGATGGTGGAGATTTCGCAACTCTAGCTAAAGAAAACTCAAATGATACTGCAAATGCTTCAAATGGTGGAGATTTAGGTTGGTCTTCTAAAGAAGATAACTCATTTGTTAAAGAATTTAAAGATGCAGCATACGCATTAAGTAAAGATAAAATATCAGATGTTGTAAAAACTTCATTTGGTTACCACATCATCAAAGTATTAGATGAAAAAGACTCATCATTCGATGAATTAAAACCAGCATTAGCTGAAAAAGCTGCTGAAGAAGCTGTTAAAAAAGACAGTACAATCGTTAGTAAAGCTCTTAAAAAATTATTCGAAGAATATAATGTTAAATCAAGCAACAGCGATGTTGAAGCATACATTAAATCAATGCTAGAAGGAAATACTTCAGCTCAATAATAAAATTCATAAAGACGACTAATAGCAACTTAGCTTTTAGTCGTCTTTAAATAATTAAAAAGGAGTGACTCAAAAATCGCAATTTTGAAAAAATCGATTTTGTCGAGTCACCCCTGCATAGTTTATTAGATATCTAAAAAACTTTTATAAAGCGAATTTAGATATCAATAAACCACTGTGTCCA
>CALIWM010000189.1:0-113354 GCA_938046645.1 uncultured Gemella sp.
ATCAACTGTGTTTAGGTTCATGATACTCATATACCATACGCCTTGCAGTTGGTATTGAATGGGAATAATCCCATTTTCCCAATCCTCTTTAGCATCCGTATTAAAAGTGCTCAGAGTTTTGATTTCAGCAATACCTTTTTGGCCATCTTCAAAACGAAGAAATCGGTCAATATTACCATTCATGAACTCAAACACTGGATGCTCATACATGGTTTGGTCATCCAAAACCTCTACATTTTCAAAACCAGCCATGTCATTGATTTGTTTTGCAACAAAATCTTCTGCATAATGCCCTCTTTTTAAAATAGCATCATTTTTGGCCTGTGGTTTCTTGATATTCGCTTTTTGGAATATCGCTTTTTCAAGTAAAGGTGAGCTGAATGGTGATAGTCCTAAAATAGAAGCTACTTTAGAGCCGCCAACTACATAGGGAATGTCTCCATAAGCACCATGTTTACGAATATTGTTCCATTGCTCTTCATCTTTTTCTCGCAATCCTGACATATCATATGCTGGAATAGGTTTTAAATCACGAAATCCCGGCATGTCATACATATCTCTTACGAGATTAACATATTCTTCCAGTGAAGAATCTTTTTCAAAAAGTTTTTGCAGCTTTTCTTCGAAAGTTTCTTTGAAGATAAGCGCATCTAAACGACTAGACATAGCCGCAAAAGATTCAATCATTTATCTTCCTCCTTATTTTTAAATAATATCTTATAAAATATTTATTTACATCATTTATTATAAATAAAATAAAAAAAGATAGGTGAAACCTATCTCTTTTAAACTTTAAAACACGCGCGAATGACTGTTAATCAACAGACGATACAGCGTATCATCAACACGAACATCTTTAACAGCCGAAGTGGATTCAATAGAATCCCGAATAAGAACCATCAAATCAAAGATTGTCATGTAAGAATTATCTCCCATAAGGGAAATTTCAACTTGCATTTCAATGTTTGAGCGTTCTTTTTTCGTTAGAAGATTGTCCATGTTATTCAAAACACGTTCAGTAATCAAATCCCGTTTACGGATTTGAGTCTTCTGAGCGTACTCAATGTCTTCCATTGAGGTCGAATAACGGCTGTAAACGTTGTTCATTAACAGTTCATAATCTTCAATCGCATTCTCACCACGGTGGTCAAGCCGCATTGGGTGACCCAGTGGAAAAACATAAGTTTTATGCCCAAGTTGGACAGAATACTTCGGCTGAATGGTTACAGCCGATTTTGCTGTGTCAGATGTCTGCACAGAAATCAGAGCATTAATTTTGTTTGCAAAATCATATTGCTCATTCAATTTATCAGACAGACCAAACAACATAAAGCTTCCTGAAGTATAATTTACACTATACTCAAATCCGCCCAACTCCGTGATTTCTAGGTCTTTAAAGTGTTCCATAGTCCGGCGGAACACTTCCACCTGACTAATTTTACGGTAGTTTTGACTGTTGAATGTCACAAACTCTCCATTCATAAATAGAGCTTGTGACACATCTGGCGTCAAGAATTTGTGATTATCATTGAGGATGTCAACGATATAATTCGTTGTTTCCTCTGAAACGCAATCAATGAATACATTATTCGGATTTTGGGAATTTTTATCTTTGCCTAAAATCAGAGCCTTCATTAATGGAGAATCTGCTCCATAACGTTTGAGAAGACTATCAAAAGCGTTCTCGTTGACAATGTAGAGTGTATTTCCGATTCGGATTGTTAAACCGTAGCTTGAGCCGATTTCTTCAATCCGCTGTTGGCTTGTCCCAAATGAGAACAAGTCAAAATCTTTCTCGGTTAGCATCATTGGCAGTTTGTTAAATACTACCAAACGAGCTTCATCAAGGTTGACCTCTTTCCAGCTCATCTGCTTTTCTCGTTCTTCTAGAAATTCAAGGAATTTCCGGTAGCGAGTAAAATGCAATGGTGCTGAATCTGGAACAATAAAGTTTAGTTTTTCGTTTTTAGTCATAAATATGACCTCCTTAATTATAGTTGATAAATAATAATATTGTAAAAATTAAATGTTTTACAAATAATATTATATAGAAAAAGAAAAAAGCATGATAATTTATCAAGCTTTTTAATATTTTTTATTGCGGCAGCCCCTCTAAAACTTCCATCATTTTAGTTTTGTTATTCAACAAGTCTTCTGGGGAAAGAGTTAATTGAGATTCAAATGGGTAATCTGCATCCGGATAATCAACAAATAGTCTGATTTTAGCTTTCCAAATACTGTAAAACTCCAAGATGTCATTCAAGGGATTTCCATCCAAAAGAGACAGTTCTTGGTAATCTCCGTTTGTTGAAACATTGAATCTAACAACTCCACCGTCTTTAAAAATGTTTTTATCTAAAGAAAGCACTAACATCCAATATGACAGTTTTTTAGCCAAACGACTAACCAAAATAGTCATCCACTTATTGTATGGCAAGGATAGCTTTTGAAGGTTTTGTAAAGACAAAGCTTCTTCTGATAGAAAACAATTTAGTAAGAAGTTAATAACTTCTTTAGAATTTCCCTTGAAATCCTCTGCTTCTTTTTCTTCAATTGAAGAATCTGACTGCTTTTCTGTTTCTATGAAAAGATTTCGCAACATTTCAATTCGTCCAACATAAGCCGCTTCAACTTCTTCAAGTTTTTCTCGTA
The DNA here is from genome assembly GCA_938046645.1 of uncultured Gemella sp. Classification (GTDB taxonomy): domain Bacteria; phylum Bacillota; class Bacilli; order Staphylococcales; family Gemellaceae; genus Gemella. The sequence goes on from CALIWM010000189.1 coordinate 2,653, forward strand.
GAGTTTTGAGGACTAGATTGTAAAAATTATAGTAAAGTTGTTCCATAGATGAGTCAAACTCAGCTAAGAACACATCTAAACCACTTTGAAGTTTGTTTTCAATAGCAGCTAACAATTCTTCTTTTGTGAATAAGATTAGATAATATTTACCATCCATCAAAAAGACTTTTTCAGTATCTGCTTGTACAACTAAATTATTAGTTGTTGGCAGACATACATTGGATGTATTCAACCCTAAAATCGCCTTTGCAATATTAAACAACAAGTTCTGTTTGAATTCTTTTGTAGTAGTAATAGTTATAGCCATCTTTTTGGCCTCCTTTTTAAATTAAATTAAAATAATATTGTAAAAATAATTTTACAAAAACTATTATAACCAAAAGTAAAAAAGAAAATATAAAAAACTTGCCCCTGAAAAGCAAGTTTTGTTTTTTATTTTATCCTAGATAATACGGATTCTTTCGACTATCCTTAAGAGTGTAAGCTCTTAACACCTTTAGTCTTAAATCCAGCTCTGTTCCGCCGTGGTCATACCTCTACCCCTACGGTTGGTTTTATATTATCTAGCTGCTTATTCTTTTGAAATAAGCTCATCTGCTACCCCCATATCCAAGATTCAGCTCTGAATCATTAAATAAGCACAGTAACAGCACACTTTTGAACCCTACTCAGCTACTCTCATAGGCTTTTGGGTGATGGTTATATTCTATGGAAATATTCCATCCGGTCATGTCATCTTCATTTCTTAGGTTCTCATCCTTTTACATACACATTAAAGTGTATCACCAGTCAGTCTGATTAAAACTGGGAGATTTAAACTTTGCAATAAAGTCCTAAGATGGCGGTGGGCAGTGAGACTCTGGTTGCGTGGCAACAACCAAGGCATACCTTGGAAGGCTTACACACCCCATTCTCCGCGATAGCAAAGGGATTTTAACCCTTACCTCTTCTTACAAATTGAGGCCCTTATTATTCCAATAAGGTGTCTACCAGACACTACGACATTGCTTCAGAACAATCGATTTGCGAACAGCTTCTGCCTCAAATACAAACATCTTTGTATTCGGACTGCTATATGTTCTACCTCTCTTCACCGAGGAAATCATGTTCTTTCTAACCTTTGTCAAAAGTTACTTTTTGCGACTATGTTTCTAAAATATCTTTACTGTTAATTGTTCCACTTCAGGTGAGCAGAGCACGAAATATCCAGACCAATACAAGCTCCAAAAAGCGCAATGGCGCTCTTTACAATTTATATTAGTCTGACAAAACCATAATATAAAAAACGCCGGACTACTTCGTGTTGCAGGAAATTAACAGTTGACTATTCTTCATTTGTCAAAACTCCTGATAAATAGTGGACACCTCTGGTGACTCTCCTACCTATCATTCGTTCTGCATAGCGCATTTGCTATACCTCACCATATTAATGTTTTATTATGTTCCAATTGTTCACATATACACCAAACCCCAACCTAAGCTGGAAGAGCGTCTATTATTTCATATCTTACCGCACCAAAACCTTTATACGAATTGGATTTAGATAAGGATGAAAAGGGCGAAACTCTTGACCAGCAATAGGTCTGAATTTTATATATATTCCCAATTTTTCCATAATTCCACAAAAATAAGATTTCTTTTCAATTACCTGTCAGTAATTGCAACAAATGTTGAAGAAATTGCCTCTTTCCTTAAAAATAAGGGGAAGAGCGTGTGGGCACAACTTTAAATGCCTTTTATGAAAAATATTTGGCTGTTAATCATCCGCTACTCAAACTGAGTTACTTTCTATTAACACCATCTTATTTTTTTAAAAAGAATTTACAAAAAATATTATAAGACAAAAATGCGAGAAAAAATAAAAAACTAGTAAAATTTGAAAAAAAATAAAAACATGATATGATTATACATAGTGAAACTTTGCCAAAATAATAAATAAAAGGAGTTATTATGATGTTTTTATTTTTCTTCATTGGGCAAAGTAGAGGAACATCATAATGATAAAATAAAATGGAATTAATGACTATTGCAAATATTTTTGCTTATTTAATTGGATTGCCAATTTTTGGTATCTCATTATTCTTGTTGCTGCGTCACTTGAAGAAATCAGGGAAAAGCATGAATATCTTTGGTTACAAACGTGTTAAGCGAAATAAATCTAAAGGCAAGGGTACAAAATCCAAGAAATCAAGAGCACGCGCCTAAATAAGGAAATACAGCTATGATTAATAAGAATCAAAACAAGAGAGCCTTTTTGAATAAAAGGTTCTTCGCTGTATTAGGAGCTATTTTGTTTTTAACTGTTGCTGGATTTTATGGTTATAAATGGTTTAAACAAGTAAATCCTGAATATGGCGAAATAAATAAAAGTAAAGGTAAAGATGACTTAGAGCTTCAAGAAAAAGAACTAACTTTTTATACTCTGGATAACAGTGGTAATCTAACAACTATTACTTCTAAAGAAAAATTTTCAGAAGAAAATATTCAAAAGATTATTAACAATTATGTAGGGAACACATTGAAAGCTAAAACATCTTTAGAATTGAAAGTTTACAGTGATGAAGATGGCAAACATGCGCGCGTAAACATTCAAGACTTAAACTTCATTGATTTTTACGCCGCCCACCCCGAAGTCAGCAAAGCCTTTCCTGCTTTTCTAGTAGAGGGAGACACTATCAATCGAGTTCCTATGGAAATTCAAAAGCGGTTTGCAGAATCTATAGATAGAACTATCAAAGAAAACTTTGGTGTTCAATTCGTTCACTGGACAATTGGTGGTATTCTTGAACCTAATGATGGGATTCTTTTTGGAGATGTTCCTAAAAAGTCACAAGAAACCATCAACCGAACTAGAGAAAATGGATTAGAAGTGTCTTCTAAAACCTATTTTGTAGACCCAGAACAATCGGAATCTTCAAAGAAAATAGAAGCCAATCAGAATGGGAATATTGGTGGAAGTATTTCTGAGACAGATGCAAAAATGAAGCAATTGTTGGAAAAATATCCTAAAGGCGATATTCCAGCAGATGAATTGCCTTATTAAATAAAAAGAAAGAAGAGATTTAAAATGTAAATCTCTTCTTTTGTTTTATATTTTATTCAATAATATCATAAACCTTTAGAAAGTTTTCCTTCTTAACAGGATAAAATTCTCCCTCAATTCCTTTTATCAAAATTTCTTTTGGATAAAGTTGGAGAACGCCTTCAAGGCCATTGATAGAAATTGAGCCATTTTCTTTAATTTCTTTAACCAACTCATCTCTTTGAAGAATTTCAAATGGAGTATTGGATTTGTAGCCTAGAAAATCTAGAACCTTGATGATATTTTTATCTTCTAAGTCTTTCAATTCTTCATATTCAATTTCATACACTTTCTTTTTATAAAGATATGTGGAAACCCGAACATAAGTTTTTACAAATATTTCATGCTGGATGCCCCAAAAACATCCATCTGTGTTCAATTCCTCAATGACCCAATCGCCATGTTTTATTTCTATTTCACCACGGTCTTTCTTGATGTAAATGATTCCCGTCTTTTCATCTAGTCTTGCTGGTTCATTTGGGTTTTTGTTCAGCATTTTTAAAAATTCTTCAACAATTACATTTCTATATCGAAACGCTAAAACCTCAATAGGCTTTTTCCTAGCTTTCATATTTCTACCTCGTTTTTTTGTTTGTGTAATTTATTTTATAAATAGATTATATCACTAAAAATAAAAGATACAAAACATAAAAAATATGTTATAATAAAATAAATCTAATCAAAAACAAAAGAAAGGACAGATGATGCAAAAGAACACAGTGGCCTCAAAAGACTTTAAAGCCAATAATATCTTTTTTCAACACAAATTAGATAAAAGATTCCGTCGGTACATTGTTGTTTTAAACATTGATAACAAAGAGTTTTACTACCAAGGCGGATGGAGCAAAAAGGATAAAAAAGGACAAGAAAATAGACATTTTTTAACCAATAATTATAGTCAGGCACATCTATATATTTCAGAAGATGCAGCTAAAAAAAGACTAGAAAAACTGTTGGAAAATAATCATTTAAACCTTTCTGTAGAAAACTGTTCTTGCCGAGAAGTCTTTGGGGATTTTGATGGTGTTCTTTTTGGAGACCAAGAAAATTTTGATTACTCAGCCATAGTTGATTTAGCAAGCAAAAGAGTTATTGTCTATAGAGGAATAAATCATATTGAAATTCCTGTCCGCTATGTGTTGATTCAATGGCTTTGCCAAATTAAATTAATCTCTGATGAGAATTACCTTGATGTTATTGATTATACTGGTTTAGAAGACAATCACTATTCTCAAAACATTTATAAAGAAGCGATTAAAAATATAAAACTATATCCAAAACTTCGAACATTTATGAAGTTATCTAAGACAATGTTTGAAGACGGTAGAACATGGGGTATTCTTCCATCACTATATGAGAAGTGTGATAATTACATCAGAAAAAGCATTATTCCTCTGCCTCCAGCTCAGATTGTTGATAATGATATTGATAAACAGTTTATCATTGATGAATACCGAGAACTTGGAGATTATCTTTTGGATAAGGATGAACAACCTAGTATAAAGTTTAAAGAAAGAGCTGCTGGTTTTAGAAAGAATATAGGAAAAATTAAACGTCCAAGAAAAAGTAAAAATAAACAAATAAAAAAAGCATGATTATAAAAATTCATGCTTTTTATTTTTTGTGCTAGAAGATATTAAAAATCTTCTTAACGATTTCAATAATGTGTTTAGACAAGTCATCAAGATTTTGACAATTGTAAAATTTATTATTGTAGATTCGTTCAAGTTGTGGAGCAGATTGTCCAATACCAAAGGCAATTGTATCAATTTTAGGATGAGCTGCGATAATACCTTGAATATCTTTTACAGCTTCACTTCCCATGTAACCAGTATCTGCCGGCTCTCCGTCAGACCAGATAAAGAAGACTTTATGTTCTTCTTTTCTGCTTTCAAGCTCTTTTAGATGATAGGCAAATGCCAAACCATCTCTATTAGCTCCACCACTTTCAATTGATAGGATTTTTTCATAATCCACTTTTTTATCATTGAAAGAATGAACTACATCTAGTTTTACCTCAGACACATAATCTGAGTCATGGTAGTAGTTCGTTCTATGAAGTTTTACTGTGAATGGGATGTCAAGTTTATCACAAACCATAGATAGCAACAAAACTCCCAGTCGTTGTGTGGCCATAATCTCTCCATGAGTAGAGCCAGAAGCATCTATTGAGATAGAAAAACAAACACTGGGCCGTTTTTTAGGCCTTACAACTCTATTGTAATACCTTTTATCCTTTCGGATAAAACCAGTTCTATCAAGTCGTGAGCCAGAATAACTTCCCCTTTTTTCAATAGGGGAATTAGTCTTTTCGATAAGTTTTTTAATTTCTCTTTCTAGTTTCTTATAGGTTTCTTTGAAACCTTTATTTTCTTCTAGGTCTAAGAAATCATTCAAGGAGAAACCAATATTTTTCTTCTGTTCAGAGACTATCAATTTTACATCTTCATGGATTCCTTGCAGCAAAGGCGCGTGGTCTACTGGGTCTACAATTTTTTGTTTCTCCAGTTCTTCTTTTTGTTTTTGAAGTTTATCAGAAGTGTCTTCCCCAATTTCTTGAAAATCTTTAAGTTCTTTACTTAGTTTTTCAAGAGTGAGAATATCCTCTTCATCAACAGCATCAACATCACCAACACCGGGTTCTCCATCATCAGAAGTTTTTCCTTTCTGACTATGGTTTGATTTGTTGTCATCATCTCCCTCAAGCAACTCTTGCTTGATTTGTTCTGAATTCAGATTTCCGCTTCGTCCTACACAACTCTCATCATCTTTCAACTGCTTGCTAAGGTCAGCAATGACATGAGCTGCTGTTTTAGAAACAGAAGTTGTATCAGAGTTTTCTAATACATTTTTGGCCAATGTGGCAACACCTTCTAATTCTAGACTTTCTTGTTGTCCAACAATAAATACATCAGCAAACTTTTGGAAAAGTTCATCAGCAACAGCGAAAGCTTTGAGGGAGCGTTCTAGAGATTTGTTCTCTGTGAAAGCATCCACATATTGAGCTTTAATATCTTCAAAGATGTTCCAGAATTCCCATTTCTCTCCATCTTTAGGCTTGTCATAAACCCCATATTTTCCAAAAATAAGCATGGCACTTGTCACTGCGTTCATAAGAGCTAGACGAGTTTTTGATTCATCTACTGACAAACAATAAGAATTTAGTTCTGCAAATGTTGTTTCAGAAGAATGAATTTCTCTTAGTCTCTTCAAGCTTGTAGTTAATTTATTTTCAAAATCAACAATCCAAGCTTTTTCAATATAACTGTCTTCAGTTATATTTTGAACACTAAGAGCTTCTGAAGCAACATTGTAACAAATGTTTTCTTTGCTATTTTTAGACAAACCATCAAATCCATCCACGGCTTGCAGTGCTTCCCATGTTTTTGGGAAAAAATCTGGAAATTTAGTGAACAAACTTTTATCTTGCATAGATTTTACCAAGTCCAGTTTTAGACGTGGAGTTGTATACAAAATATGAGCGGTTTCATGTGCCAACAGACCATTGGTAACATGATATTTGTCAATTAATGACAAATTCTCGTTTTCAAAGAAAACATTTTCGTCTGAGATTGTGATAGAGTTGTGGTCAGTATAGGCCACCACACTTCTATCTGAAATGACTTTTAACGTCACTTTTCTTCGAATATTATATCGAAACAAAGCCACTCGAATGAAAGGGTGGGCCTTCAACAGGATTCCCTTAATAATAGTCTTTATTGTTCGTTTCATTCTTCCTTCTCCTTTTAAAATAATTTTTTTGTAAAATGAAATACATAAACTATTATAACAGAACTCCGCCCTGCCATACAAAACGAAAATAAAAAAGAACCTAAAATAAACATTTAGATTCTTTTTAATTAATGAATTGATTGATTGATTAGTTGCTTTCTAGGAAGGCCATCAGATTTTCTTCAGCCTTTTCTCGCAACTCTCCATCTTGTGAGAATTTTTCAAGAACACTATATTTAGCATTTTTGAAAAGACCCTCTTTAGGAGAAATCAAGTATTCCATAGCCCACGCTTCTGCTTCACGAGAACCAATTGTTCCATCTGTGACAGAATATTCATCATACATGTCACTAAGGAATACAATACCTTTGCCAATCTTGTTAGCTACACTCTCTGGAATTTGGAATTTATTTACCAATTTTTGAGAGATGGACTTTTCATCTTTCTTATCAAAATTCATTTTTAACTGAATCCGTGACAAGAAAGCTTCTGGCAATGGTGAGCAGCTAGGCCCTGACGCATTATTTGTAAATACAACAATACAGTTTTTGTGACGTTGCAACTTGCGGCCATCTGGCAATACAAATGTTCCTTCATTGAGGAATTCATACAATCCAGAAACTTGCGCCACATCACGCGCCATATCAATTTCTTGAATATCAATGACACCGCCATGTAGTGCAGCCTGTCCAAGTTGCGTTAGCACCATTACGAAATCTTCGTTATAAGCAAAGAGATTTTTTTGCTTGTTTTCAATTTCATACTGTTTGGCTTTCAATTCTCGAACCAAGTAATTCTTGAATTGTTGGCTTGTAACATCAATACTGCTATCAACTTCGTTTCCAAAGATTTCAAAATAGACCTCTTCAGGAACAATATCAATATCAGCTTCTGTAACAAACAAACCGTTATCAACATACAATTGTTGTAAATCAACAACTTGTGCATCACTAGATTTGTCTGCATCTGCTGCCTCTTTTGTTCGAGGCTGCAAACGTCCAAACCAGTCACTATCTGACAATTTGTCAGAAGAACCAACTTCTGCAAAGTAAGGCAAACCTAAGATGTAAGACAAAATCATTACGCCAAATGACTTCCCCGCACCGGCGTCGCCAGTCAATTGAATTTGACGATACGGAACTTCAAATCCCATTTGATAGGATTTAGAAATTCTGTTCGCGAGCTGCTTCACAAAATCAGGCAACGTTGCATTTTTAAGCTTTTCTTCAACAACCAAGTCTTTTTGGTCATCAATTTTAAGATTTTCTCGTAGATATTCCATCTCAGAGAACTTTCCTTTTTCAAAGCTCTTTTTACCTGTGAAGATTTCCCGTTTTTCCGGGAACTTTTCAGCCATCTCTTGCAGAATATCAATGTTAAGCTCTGGAGAATCAACAAAGTCAAATTCTAAGTTGATGTCTTGATGAGAAAAACCATCAAGCAACTCAGCAATGATTTCTAGGCGTTGCAAAAATTTATGCAGTGTGTCTACACCTATTTTCTTACCAGCTTGATACAATCTTGAAATAGCTTTTAAATCCTCTACAAAACCACTAATGTTAGGATGTAGGTTGTTGTAGTCATAGATTGAATCTACATTGCTGTAATAATCATTGAAAGCTTCTTTATACACTCCGTTGGGATTTCCATAATAGAAATCGTTCAGAAAAGCATACAAGAACAAAATCTTGGAGACCAAGATGTTTTCCTCATCTTTTTCAAAGAAGCTGACCTGATTGCTAGAACTTACAACCATTGTACCCTTGCTGGCATTGTTTGGCATTGCTGAACCTTTGTCAACTTCAGCAGACATTTTGATATTTGAAGTGTAAACAATGTCACTACCTTCTATCTCAAATGTTGCTATTTTGTCTGACAACATCATTTCTACCAATAACAACAACTCTAATTGAATCGCTGTATTTGTTCTTTTTCTTTTAGAAAAATCATAATTTTCTTGGTAGAGGTCATAAGTTATTTTGTTAGCTTCATCATTCTCCAAATTATAGGCTAAAGCATAGCCATAAGTAGCAGAATTCATAAAAATCGGGAAAATCCGATTTTCTGACTGCATCATTGATTTTTGGATTGCTGGATTTGTTAAATCAAATCCTTTGTTCAGTGCCTCTAGAATATTATTAAAGTCACATTCTGTCAGCATGGTTTCTGTTGTTGCAACATAAGACACATATTCAGGGTCATTAACGATTGTTGCCAAATTAGGAAGTAGACTTACTACACCCTTATTATCAACACTTGCGTCAAGAGACTTTAAAAAGCTCTTTAAATTCATTTTCATTTTATTCATTATTTTTTCTCCTATCATTATATATAAAACTTAAACTTTAAATTAATCTACAAAAAATCGAATACCAAATTTTTTGACATCAAATTTTGTGAAAGATGAGTTCTCACAAATGGCCTTAGCAATACCTTGCCAAGAATCTTCTTCAAAAGGTAAATCCTTTTTATTCAAGATAAACTTTGTCAAAACGATTTGTTTGCCTTTTTTGTTCAGCCGAGCTACCTTTTTGTCCATCAGGGAATTTAATTTTCGGCTATTCTTGGCATACCAGTTTTTGATGTACAACTGCTGCTGCATATCATTCAATTCAGAAAATGTTTTTAGTTTTGCATTGTCTGTTTTTACTGGTTTTTTATTACCAATATTTTTGAAAGTTTTCTCTTTAGTCTTTTGTTTTGATACATGTCCTTTATGTAACTCGTCCAAAGAATACTTTGAGCCAACTGCAAGCTCATAAAGCTTTGTTGGATATTCTTTTAGAACAGTTCCATCTTCTCGGAATGTTGCTAAAACGATTTTCCCATTGTGATGATAACGAACTAAGGCAAAACCTTTCTTTTCGTACACTTCTGGGCCGGCTGCTCGGACAAAATCATAGATTTTTCCAAGTTTTACATTTTTAGATAGAAGAAGTTTTTTCTTCTGTTGTTTAGTATTCATCTCCATGTGAATACTCCTTTCTGTTTTATTTTTAAAATAATTTTATTGTAAAATAATCTTTTACAAAGATTATTATAAAAGAAAAAAAGATAGATTTATATATATCTATCTTTCTGCGAATTCTTTAGCTGTTACGCCCTCTCCAAATTCATCATGAAGAGCTGCGCTTGTTTCACCTATTTCAAAAGTATAAAGGTATTCCAGTCTTCCCCCTGCTTCTGATGCAACCATTTTGGCTGTTTTATGTGTAAACACTGTGATGGCCGTGCCGGGTTTCAAGTCAGGAGCTATTTTATTGCTTAATCTCTTAGGATAAATAAAAGAAAAGAATTTTTTGTCAGGCGTTACTACAGAAACAATATATTTTTGAGTTCGGCCTAAAAAGAAGTCAAAAACAACATTGCTCTTTTGGACACTTTGAACAATTCCTTTAAGTTCAATGTAATCCTTGTTTTTAAAGACGGAATAGGTGGCCAGAGAAGCAAGAGCTACAAAGAAAGTAATCACGAATGGAATAATCCAAATAGAATGTCCTGCCATTCTGAGAGACCACATCACACCAACTGGTAGATAAAGATATAAGACTAGAATCTTAAATCGGTTAAAAAGTAGTTCTTTTACACCCAGAGGAAAATCTCTAAAAGGTACATCTCGAACTTGGTCAGGCTCTTGGCTTAAAATAAGCTGATTGACTTCCCTGTTGATAATATTTACACGGCCATCTTTATCTATCTCGTTAAGGAGATTACTCTCAGGGGCGCGCGTGATTTTGAGTTCATAGGCTTCATCTTTTTTCAAGCCTTTATATTCACCAACTTCTAAGACTTCACTTCTTGTCTCTTCTTCCAAAGTGTCAAGGAATGTCCTAGTTGATATAGAAATTTCATTTTTTTCTTTTTCCGGAGCTTTGACATCCGTGGATAATTGATGTTCATTTTGCTCCATTAATTCATTCTTCAATTCTTCTGACAATTACAATCACCTCATATTATTCTATTTTTTCTTTGGGTTGGCAAATTCCCATTTGATATATCCTGTTGCAGCTTCTCTAAAAATTAACATATCATATTTTTTAGATTTAAAGGTTAGTTTACATGGAATTTTTTTGCCTTTGATAAGCTTAACAGCTTCTTTTGGCTTAATCTCTTTGTGACCCCATTTGCTCAAAGTGCCTTTGAATAAAGATTTTGTTCTAAGTTCACAGGTTTCTTCAGAACAGGTATATGCATTAAATTTAGGATGCGAACTATCCAAAATATTACCTATTCCACAAATAGGACATTTCCCTATTGCAACTGGAGTGTTTTTACCTGCCGGGCCTAAAGCAGAAGTGTCAATAGTTTTTAGAACTTTTGGCAATTCAGTAGGAAGAGTTTGGAAAGCATGCCAAACCAATTTGTTGATTTCATCCAAGAATACTTTTGGACTTAGTGTCATTTTAGAGATACGAGTTAAAGCATCTTCCCACTCTGCTGTCATTTTAGGCTCTCCTAGAACTTTATTAGTCTTAGAGATAATTTCTGCCAACATTTTTCCTTTTGCTGTTGTTTGAAGTGTAGGAAGTTTTTTCTTGCCTTTAACCGGCACTTCTTCCAAAAGCTTATATCGCTCAATAACTTTCTTAACAATAGCTGAACGTGTTGCTGGAGTTCCCAGTCCTTTTGCATCTTTGAGAATTTTCTTAGTTGCTTTGTCATCTATTAATTGATGAACGTTTTCCATTGCCTTTTCTAATGTTGAAGCAGTATAAGGCTTAGGTGGTTTTGTCATATATTCTGCAATTTCTTGCTTAATATTTAACTCTTCACCCACTTTTACGGCCGGTAAAGATAATACTGTATTTTTACCTTTTTTATAAAGTTTTTTCCATCCCAAATCCAAATCCACAGAGCCAGACACAGTGTAATCATTTTCTACTTCAATTGTAGTCTTGTCATAGTAATAGTCATCTTCAAACATGACCATAACACTTTTTACAGCAAGCAAGTATACATTTTTTTCTTTTTCTGTCAAAGAAGATAAATCTGGGATAGTTCTTGTTGGAACTATAGCCAAGTGTTCTCCTGCCCTTGAACTATCTACCCACGTTTTTTGAGGTGTAGTACGAACTAAATTTGCATTTGGAAAAAACGATTGATATTTAGAATAATTTTCTAATAAATAATTAAATTCATTTTCTGTAATCACATTAATAGAAGTACGAGGATAAGTCAGATAATGTTTGTTATACAATTCTTCCGCTGCTTTTTGAGTGTCATCCGGTTTGTAACCCAACTCTGCTGCTGCCTTGGTTTTTAACCCTTGCAAATCCATCAACTCATCAGGTTTGGTAGACTCTCTTTCAGTTTTGATGTTTGTGACATTACCTCTTGTTTTGGAAATAACAGGAATCGCACTTTTATCTTTGAACTCACCTGACCTTTTGGCCACAAATTCCTCGCCTTTATCTGTTTTACAAAGAAGCGTGTCTATGTAATATGGTTCAGGTTTGAAGTTTGCAATTTCTAGTTCTCGTTGCCACACCAACATCATGGTAGGGATAAGAACACGCCCGATTGCCAAAGCTCCAGACGTGCTCACCCCATTATCCCAACACAATTGAGAATAAAGGCAAGTTAGATTCATCCCTATCATCCAATCCGCAATACTTCTAGTGAAATCTTCTAAGTAATAGGGAAAAGTCTCAGAAGCATCTCTTAAATTTTGGAATCCTTTACGAACCGGCCCTTTTTCCAATGAGTTTATCCACAAACGTTTAGAGTTTGTCATATCCACGTTCAAAAACCTAAGTAGTGCTACAGCAATATGCTCCCCTGCCCTATCAGGGTCAGTAGCGATAATAACTGTTTTTGCTTTAGTTAGAAAACGTTTGGCATTTTGGACTAACATATACTTGCCATCAGCTATCGTCAACTCAAATTTTTGAGGCATGATTGGCATGGTATCAAGCCTAAAGAATTTATCTTCTTTTGGGAACATCCCCCAATTAGGATTATATTCTTCAGGCTTTTTCAATTCTAGAACATGCCCTTGTAATGCAATTACAACAACTTCATCACCATTCAAAAGGTCAGGGTCTTGACAAATCCAAAAATAGCCTTTTGAATCTTTGTATCTTTTGTGATTTTTAAAGGCCATTGCATAGTCTTTTCCTTGGTCTGCTTTTTCCGCTAGAACAACCCATTCTGGATTTTGTGGAGCTGTTGATTCAGTCATAGAATCTTACCTCCGCTTTTTAAATTTGACTTTCTTGATGACATTCTTTCCTTTTTGCGCTTTATTTAAAGCATCAAATACAGACTTCTTTTCATCTGTCTTTTGTTCTGATTTTTCATTGTATTTTTTTAGTTCTGCCTGAACTTCTGGAAATTCAGGGGTAAGATTTCCATTTTCATCTCTCAGTGGCTCACAATTAAAGGCATTGAAAGCTTTGGCTTCCTCATTCTTGTGTCCAAAAATCAAGCGAATATCTTTTTGGATATAGCCTGCAAGGATATTTCGTGCATCATTCAATTCAAGGTCAGGAATATAATCCTTTGTAAAATCACTAGTTTCTTTGTGCTCCACTTTAAAGGACGCTTGCATAGCAATCAAATCATCCACCTTAGCAGGTTTTTTCACTACAAAAGAACCATCTTTGGTTGTGAATTGAGAAAAGAGATAACGTTGATTCTTAGGCTCATTTACTTGAACACTAAAGCACTCAAAGAACAAAATGCCATCACGATACATTTGGTCAATGGCGTAATGTTTGATTGCATAATTCGCATTAATATTCTTACGAATACTTTGTTTTTCTTTAGATGTCAAATCTCCATTTTTTAAGGAGCTATTCAAATCCATACAGTAATAATTCAAGGCCATAATCGCCTCAATCAATTTTTTCTTTGAAACAAAAACTCGCTTCTTTGTTCTTGTTTTGTGTTTATTCCCTTTTAATACCATGTATATACATTTCCTCTCTAAAATAATTGAATTCCAAAAATAGCAACAAGTAAGATAGCCAACAATAAGCATCCCAAGAAAATACTTAGACCAATCATCCTATACTTAGAAACATAATCCTGAATGGTATAGAGATTGATGTCATTAGGCAATGGCCCAGCAAACGGATTGTTTTCCTCTCGCTCATACACATCTTTACGAGTATTTTCTATTCGGCCTACATTTACATGAGTATCTTCATACTCAATAATTTGACCTCTTCTACGTTTAGTTTTAGTAGAAGAATTTGAACTAGCACTTTTATTGTTAGCATCAAACAATTCTTCATCATTTTCATCCAACAACCGCTCTTGCAGTGTTCTATTGGCCATTTTTTCTTTCTTACTTAATTCTACAGCATTTGAAACTTCATCAGGCTCATCCTCTGATTGAAACGAAACCACAACCGGCGCTGCTCCTATATAAGCAGGAGTGCTTTTAGGATTGTTTTCAATTTCTACAGGTAAATCACCAATTTCTGAAACAAGAGATTGAGGTAATTTTTCTTTCTCTATATCAGATGTTCTTCTTTGTCTAGAACGTCTAGCATTGCCCCCTACAACAGGAACTGATAAGGATAATTCTCTACTTTTCCTAGTCATTTCTTGCATAGCTTCAAATTCCGGACTAAACTGCGGTTGATTCTTTTTCTGTTCTTCTTTATAAGCTTTAATGTTTTGCTCTGTTGGAACTACAGGTGCACGCCGTCTATTTATTGTTGGCTTAGGCTGTTCTTGTTTGCCTGACGGATGACCAATAGAAGCCATTGCTTTCTGAAGTTCACCAAGGTCTAATTCAGCCAAGCTGTTGTCTTCATTTTCGTCAAAAATATCTATTGACATTATTTTCTCCTTTCAATAACAAATATATCTTTTCATTCATCATCTATTTTAACATAAAATAGAAGAAATAAAAAGAAGAGGCCAGTAATATTTACTGACCTTGAGACATCATTTGAGCCGTATTTATATCATGCAGCCATAAATGACTTCCAATATAGAAGCAAATGGGAGCATATCTTGTTGTTCCTAGAACTTCCCCTCGCTCCACATCTTCTCCTAGTTGAGCCGTCAAAACTTCAAGATTTGAATAGTGACTGAACTTACCATTCTTATGTTTGATGACTGTTGTGATTTGACCAGCTCTATCCACCCCGGAAAACACAATTGAACCATCATTGGATGCAATGACATTAGAAAGATTTTCTTTGTCAGGTGTGTAAATAATATCATTTCCATGAATAATAATATTTGATTCTTCATCCACTGCATGGATAAAAGTATTTTCCTCTTGTTCAATCAATTGTTCTAACTGACCTTGAAGTTCGTCTAGTTCTTCTTCTGCTTTTTGAACTGGAGTTTTGACAGAAAGACTTTCCTCATTATTGACTTTCCCAGAAAATTTAGTGTAACTATCATCATTTTCTGTATATCCTAGTGTAAATGGATTTTCTAGTTCTGGAGTTTCTGTTTCCTGAATAGTGTCATCTTCAAAACTTAAAGCCAATTGGTCTTCTTCTGGCATTGGCCGTTGAATCCTTTTCTTTTTATGCCGTCGAAAAAATAAAGGAAATGTATTTTTTAACCAGCTTGTAAAATTCATGAGATTTACTCCTTTTATATTTTGTTATTTATTACTTATTCATTATAACATTTTTCTCTCTTTTTGACTATTACAATCTTGTTTCAAGAAAGCTTTGAACCATTGAGTTTTCTAGGTTTTTATGATATAATTAAGGATGTAATTAACAAATATGAAAGGAAAAAATTAATGACTAGTTACAACCAAAATAGCTCCCAAGAAGTTGCAGAAAAGAAGTATAAATTACTTCGTTTTTCTGGCAATAAATCTTTTTTTGAAATCATGACTTATGCTTTCAATATTAACAAAGTTGCATTTCAACTAACCAACTATGACACGAATAATTCATCCAAAAATGTTGTTATTACTTGCTTCCTAACATTTGATGAAATTCTGGCTATGTGTCATGATATTTTAAGCGGACGATTTGTACAAGAAATACAAGCTATGCAAAATAATGCACAAGCAAGTGGAAAGAATTTCTTTGGAAAACAAATCCACATTGGTGGAGGCAATGATAAAAATGGAAGACTCATATCTCGAACCCTAAGTGTTAGTATGGCAAAAAATGTTGGCAATGTCATGTTCGTTGCTTCTCTACAGGATGGGAAGAAAACTTCTACTGGCGGTATTTCACCAACCAATCAGAATAAGAAGTCTGCATCTTACATTATGCCTTTTTCTGAATTGAAAGCTATGGCCATCTATTTATCTGAAGCTATTAAAAATTATCTTCGTATAGAGATGGAGCGAGGCATCTGGGCTTTCTCTCCTAACGAATTACCTGATTTAGGTTCTGAAGAACAAACAACAGAAGCACCACCACAACAAATCCAACAAGGTTATCCACAACAACCATATGGCAATATTCCAAGCGCTGCACCAAATCAAGTGCCATTCAACAATAATCAATCTCAGCCGCCTGTAAATCCAATCCCAACACAAAATCCAAATTTTAATCCACAATCTCAACAACCACAATTCCAACAAAATCAAAGCTTCAACGGAACTCCAGATTTTGTAGATGAATTTCCTAACTTATAAAATTAGTTAGAAAGAAAAAGAACTCTAAAATATAGAGTTCTTTTATTTTGTATAAGAAGTAATGTAATCATTAATTTTATAAGATGATTTAAGGTTTGTTCCCCTTACAGCCATGACAATTAATTCTTTCTTTTCTGCATTATAGAAAGTAGTTAGTACACCAGAACTTCCATTACCATCAATCAGCCACTTATTGTCTTTAGAGTATGGGTCGCTGGTTATATAATCAAATTGTGATACGGAGACTTGCCAATCTCCAATCTTTTTTTCAGCCAATTGCTTCAAAGAGAGATTTCCTGCATCAAAGTTTGTTTCTTTTGCATCAGGCCTCATCAGGACATTTGTAATAGGACTTAAAAATTCCTTCTTACCAGACAAATCACCAACGCCTTGAACGTCTTTAAATTGTGCAAAGCTTATAACTTCTTCATTATCTTTTGTTTTCATGGTTTTGCTAGATATTTCTGCATTTTTTATTGTCGGAAAAGATAATTGACCAACACTCATATAGTTTGATGCAATTAATTGACCTGTAGCGAATTTCTCACTGGAATTGCCGATATTTTTTGAGATAGTTTGACTGATTGCAGCAGCTTTATCACTTTCTCCTGCCGGAGAAAACACAGCAACTAAAACAATCTTATCCCCTACAATAGAATAATTGAACTGAACGAAAGGATTTGATTCAAATTCTACAGGTTGACCGCTATCAGCTAATTGTAAATCCGGAATTTCTAAATATCTCAATTGTTTCTTAGCTTCACTTGTATTATCTAAGATATTTCCATCAGGCAATTGGATATAATCTTTTCCATTAGAACCTTTAGACACATAAACTGTTGCTGATTTATCAAAATCTTTCAACATGAAAGGAGATGACTGATAATCATGTACAGTATACCAAACACCTTTAAGATGAACACCAAAGGCACTGATAGCATCTTTCATCTCTGACTGAATCAAGCCAATTGATTTGTCTGTTGAATCTTTTACTGTGACACCAACTAGGACACTTCCGGACTTATAGTAATGCCAACCGGAATTTGATGGGTCATAAATAGTTTCTGCCTTTTCTGGAATAAGTGCTGAAATTTCTGTACTAGGAATATTTCGTCGAATAAAAGTAATACCATGTTCCACTTTGTTTCGGTCTTCTTTATCCCATTGATACAAATAATCTTTCATATCAATACTATTGTTATTCCCATTGATTTTTACAACATCATATACCGTTCCATTTCCTAAAGACAACTCAGAAAAAGCTCCTTTTTTTGCTACATTTTCTGTTGTTTTAGCAGTTGTATCTATCTTGCCATACTTGTTATTACCGTTGTTTTTCCCGATAAAAAACCACGAAAAGAAACCAACAATAATAAGCAAGACAAGAGAAATTATTCCAATTATATATTTTTTCATCTATACACAATTCTTTCTTTTATATTTATTAATTTCATTATATCAAAAGCAGCAAAACAAATCAAAAGGCTATTCAAAGCCTTTTGTTTTTATTTAATATTTATTGTGCTTCTTGCCTTAACGTATCAAACAATATCTTCATAATCAATATTGTTTTCTATAGCATATTTCAACATATTTTCAGTTGCTGAAGCTATCAGTTTTTGAACGGTGCTTTCTGGCGCTCCTTGGAAAGCGGAGATTTCTTTTGGTGTCATTTTCTTTCCAGAAGTTAGACCATAATACAAATCAATAACATCTCGTTCTCTGGCAGATAGAGCATCCATACTTTCTTTCAAAAACTTTTCTTGATTTTCAGAAGTCAAAGTGTCATCTATAGATGAACCTGCTTCCATGCTAGCTTCAACTAGATACATATTGTCTTCAACGTCGTCACCGCTCTTATAGAATCCAGAAGACCATGTTAAAGAACTTTGATGAAGAACATGTGGGTAAAGAACTTTCACTTTTTTAGCATCCATTTTGCCACCGGGCTTAATGTAAGTATTTACATATTCAGCCAATTCCTCATAGCTTCTATTAACATCATCCTCTGTACCATTGGTCAATTCTGACAGTGCTTTACGAAGATTATTGAAATCACTCATGAGGTGATTTGGAATAACAATATTTCTTTGCTGCTCAGAAGTCTTTTTATAAACCGATTGCCTAATCCACCAAGTAACATAAGTAGATAGTTTCGCCCCTTTTTCATTATCAGGGTCAAATCGGCGTAAACCTGTATTTAATCCCTCGTAGGCATTGCCAAACACATCACTTAGTTCCTTATATTCCAAAGAACATTTAATAGCCTCAGACATACATAAACGTAAGTTATGTTCTGCTAGGCGTTGCAAGGCCGAGATAGACCGTGGGTCTGGGTCTTCTTTTGTTCCAAAATCTTTGAACTTGTGATACCGTTCAATCAGCCATCTCACTTCACATTCATTCAGAACTCGAACACAGGCCAAGAACAGATATAAGAACAATCTCTTCCGGCGCTGCACAGGGGTCAATTTGTCATAGCCCATGTGTTCCCAACGAAGCAAGAAGTCTTCACTGTCCTGAACAGATGGCACAACATCATCATCTGTAAGACCTAGCTCTTCAAATTCATTGTAGTTTCTAGGCCTTTTCAGGAATGATGTATCAAACTTATCATATCCATGAAACTCTTGTTTTTGTTTCGCCATATTTTACATTACCTAATATACTTCAAGTACAAAGTATATCCTTCCTTTTCTAATCCAGTTATTTTAATTTCGTTAATGATAGCTAATCTTTTATTGATAACCAACTCAACCTTAAATTCTTTTATATCATTTGGAATAGTTGCATCTACCAATTCATACAATTTTTTCTTAAAGAAAAAAGCATCTCCTTTTTTCACCGTTCCGGAAACATAATAAGATGGGGCTTCATTTGTTCCATATGTGACATTCTGAACTTTGAAATCCGTTTTATTCAAATTTTCCAGTACATTATATGTTCCAGATGTAAAATCCTGCCCTAAATCTTTATTTATCAAAGACAAAAACACATAAGAAGCGTCTAGATACGGAGTTTTTGGAACTTCTTTTAATTCATTCTTATTAGAATCAATTTCATACGATTTAGAATTTTTCAGAAGATACGATTTTCCATCATGAGTAACAATTGGATTATATGAACTATCATAAGTTAATTCATAGGTTCTTTTTGTTTTTCCTGTTTCTGTTACTTCCAGTTTTTCATCTTTATAGTTCTGACTTCTAGCTGTCTCTAAAACAGAATCTTGGAGGCCTTTGATAGAGCTTCTTGTGGATGCCAATAATGTAATAGATATACCGCCCACAATAAAAGAAACAAGAGCAAGGAGAAGAAAAATTCTATACATCCATCCGGACAAAAAATATTGAATTACTTTTCGAATGGAGGCACTACTGTTCTTCCATCTTTTCTTTCTTTTCTTCCAACTATTAGCAAAAAAATCTTTCAAATCATTCAATACTGTCACCCACTTTCTGCCTTATTTGCTGAATTCCAAGATGAAGAGTATATACATTATTTAAGAATACAACAGCTTCATCTTCAGTTTTAAAAGAAACATAGATAGAATCTGGAGAATTATATATTTCTTTAAAAACAAGGCCAAGAGAAAAGAAACTTTCCTTTCTCATCCCTTGGCTTCCTGCCGCTTCTTTCATTTCCTTTAAAGCCTTTTGTTTATCACCAGAGAAATATTCGTAGAACAACTCTTTTACATCAGGCCATAAAATAGACTTCATCACAATTGTTTCTTCTTGTACTTCTTGTCCAGTAAAAGGATTCAATATCATGCATCACCTTTCTTTTTCTCTTTCAGCATATTAGGTGTTTCATATAGTTTAGCTTCATCAAAGAATCTTGATGGCCTAGAGAAACCACCCTCATTAACTGGCGCATAAGTTACATAAACTTCTTTTTTGCCGCGCGTGATAGCAACATAACCAAGATTTCTCTCTTGCTTCTCTTCTTTTGGTGTCATACTTGATTTCGTGGGGTATAGGCCCTCTGTCCATCCGGGCAGAAACACTACATCCCACTCTAGACCTTTTGAAGCGTGCATTGTTGCAAGCAAAACAGCATCCCCATCATCAGAATCAATATCATCATTCAATTGAACATCTGCCAAAAAGTCTTCTAGAGAAGCTGCATTGTTGACAATGCTCTTGAAGTCTTCCAATGAACTAATTGCCGATTCATAGGCATCATTATCTAACACCCCTAGCTTATTTGTGAAGCGTTTTGCCAAAGACTCTTCATAAAATCCTGACAGGAAAACATCCAAAACATCAAAGACATAACGTTTTTGTTGCTCTTCTTTTTCTTCCTGTACTTTTTCTGTGTCTTCATCACGAACTACAGGCAAGTCAGGAATAGAATCTAGCATATAAACAAGAGCCTGAATAGCTCCGGCCAAAGATTTATCTTTTGTGGCCAACATCAATAATTCTAAATTACAATCATTGTTTTTTAAGAATGTATAGACACCTTTTAGTTTCTTTTCACCAACACCGGGGAATAACCTCAAAACATCAATATAGTTATATGGTTCATCAGGATATTGAATAATTTTTAAAAACGCTAAAGGCTCACGAATAACTTTCAAATCAAAGAATGACTTCGCTCCCCCTACAGCCACAGACAATGGAATATTAAATTTCCGAGCAGCCATTTCTAGAGCAGCTAATGAACGCTTTCCACGAATAAGGACTGCCTGAGAATTATAAGGAAGACCTGCTTCATAATTTTGCTTAATCCTAGACATGATGTATTCAGCCTCTGCATTTCGGCTATCAAATCTTCCATGCTTTAAAATTCCATCTTGTAGAGTAGGAATTAATTCAACATCTTCAAAATTACCATGAATTAATGTTTCAGCATTTTTTAAGATATTACCTTGTGAACGATAGTTTTTCTTGAGAGTTAATTCAAGTACGCCTAGCCCTAAATCATCAAAATAGGTTGCAAAATTTTCAATAAAGCTAGAATTAGAACCACGGAAACCATAAATAGCCTGAGCCTTGTCACCAATTGCAAACAATGATTTTTGTGTCATTAACTTTACAATCAGATATTGCAGGTAGTTTACATCTTGAAATTCATCTACAAGGAGATGTTCAATATTTCTATGAACATAATTCAAAAAGTCTTTATCTGTTACTAGTTTCTCATAGAAATAGAGTAAGATGTCATCAAAGTTATAAAGGTTTCTACGGCGTTTCAATCTTAGAAAAGCAACCATAAAGGCTAAGGCCATTTCTGGCTCTACATATTTGTTTGGATTTTTTGTATTCCATTCACTAATGGTGGCAGGATAATCCGCCTCTAAGTTTAGAGGATTGCGCGTGAATGATGCTGCCTGAGACATAATTTTAATCAGATACTTAATAGGCGTATCTGTCATTTGTCTCTTAACAGTTTTAATCACTTCTTTTTCAGGCATATCAGGATTTTCATTCTGGCACTTGTTTTTTAAAGCCACAAACACTTCAAGTTCAAATAATGATGTTTCTGACTTTTCATCAAGCATTGAAAACTTGAAACCTCTCCGAGAATAATATTCTCGCATCAGCCTGTATGCTAAACTATGGAATGTTCCATTTTTGACTGGCAATTCTTGCCCCTCTGGTACAGCAAGCACTTTCGTCACACGCTCCAACATTTCTCTTGCAGCTTTTCGTGTAAATGTCACCATACAAATTTTTGATGGGTCAACACCGTGGTCAACCATATTAGCGATTCTGTTTGTCAGACAAGATGTTTTCCCAGCACCAGCAATCGCCCCTATCTGAGTTATTCCAATAGGGGCTTCAATCGCTGCTTTTTGGTATTCATCCATTAACATTTTTCGCTTTACAGGAAGTTTTGTCATAAGGATTTCATCTTCTTTCTTTGGGTTATTATTGTTTTAACTTAAACCACTAGTTAAAACATAAACTGTTTGGCCCTCATAAGAGACCTCTGCTACGCCATCTGTAGAAATGGCAGTCACTTGTAGATTAGCCCCCTCTGGGATAGTAGCAACCCCTTTACCAATCGTTTGGTTAGGTGAATCTTTACCCTCTAGGCTCATTTTAGCTGTGGCTTCAATAGCAACGGCTGCTAGTGTTTTACCATCTTTGATAGTCAGACCTTGCGGAACAGATGGGAATTGGAATTTGTCTGATGATGAAGCACTTGATGCAGAACTTGCAGATGGAGTTGATTGTGAGCTAGACGCTGGTGTAGAAGAAGGTTGTTTGGTTTCTTTTGAAGAAGAAGCACTAGAACTTGTCTTCTTACTTGATTTTTCTTCAGCTTTTTTCTCAATAGCCTTTTTGCCATTTTTGAGTAACAATCCATCTTTGGCATTTTCAAATTCTGCTTTAAGACTTTCTTGGTTCTCACCATTTGATTTAACAGCTCGGCCGTAAGCAATCGCTGCATCTTTATATGTTTTCAGAGTTCCGCCATCATACAAAGATTCGTCAGACAGGTCAATTTTACCTAAATCAATATTCAATTCCTTGAATGATGTTACCGTTTGGTCTGAGAAAACTGGTGTTTTCTTCTTTTTGCCATCTGTGGACTTAACATCAACCTTGATGCCAGTTCCGGACAAATCAATATCAGCCAAAGGAACAAAGGCTTCTCCGCCGTTATAGTCTACAACAGCGTACTCAGAAGAGTAACCAAGGATTTCAAATTCAGTTCCCTCGTTCAAATCATAAAGTTTGTTGGATTCTGTATTTGTGTCCTCGTAAAGATGAGTGTCTTTAGCGGCCTTGACTTGATATTTTTTCATCACAAAATTTTGGCCTGCAATTTTCTTTGTACTCATTTTTGTTGAATAGATTTCTTGACCCATTACAACTGGAGCAGTCATCAAACCTGCACCACCTAACATACCAATAATTGATAGAATTTTTTTGATATTCATTTTGTACCCTTTCAAAATTAATCTCTTTGGTTTTTATACATCATCTATTGTACCATATTTCGATAGTTTCTACAATCTGAAACAAATAAAAAACACTCACCTTTCATGAATTATAGAAAGATGAGTATTAATTTTTGTATTATTTAAAAGATTTAATTTGTTTACAAATTCTTGGCATCTACAGAATTTTCAATATCAATGAAATCTTCGTGTTCAAAGTTGAATAGCTCACTTAAATCAGTTTCACCATTAACTTTGTATCTGGCAATATATTCTTTGCCATCACGAATTGTTCCTCTAAAAATTCTTTCAACATCCAGAAATTGTGTAAAGTCATCAAGGCGTTCTTCCAGTTGACCTAGTTCTTCTTCACTAGTGGCCACAATTTCCAATATTGTGTCACCTTTAAAGTTTTTCTTTTTTGTGAAAAAGTCCAAGTCATCCTTATTGATAACAGCACCTTTGGAAGATTTTGTTGTTCGAGACATTTTATTCATTCTTGCCTCCTAAAAGACATATTTTATTATCAGTCAAAAATTATTTTACATCAAATTATGAACCCGGTGGGTAAATATATGATACTGTGCCTTGTGCAATTGTAGGGTCAAACCATCCACGGTAGTTACCAATTGTTTGGTTGCCCAAGTAGTTAGATTCAAGGACTTGGATAGAGTTTACAGATTGAACATCTGTAACAACAGCAACGTGTCCATATCCACCATCAGTCCAGCAGGCAATCGCTCCAACCTTAGGAACAGTTCCGGTTTTGAAACCTGCCGCTGCTGCACTAGCTGTCCATTGACCACCGTTACCCCAGTAATGTCCTGCCCAAGGCGCTAAAACTTTTGCTCCCCAAGTACATTGACCTACAGGATATGAGCCTGCATCATTGTAATTTGGCTCAAAAAGTTTTCCTGATGTTTGGATAGTATTTCCATCAACTGTAATTGGAACAGCAATATTTTGTGATTGAGATGTCGTTTGAGGGTTAGAAACTTGTCCTTCCTCTGCTGCTTTTTTCTCAG
This sequence comes from uncultured Gemella sp., assembly GCA_938046645.1. GTDB lineage: Bacteria > Bacillota > Bacilli > Staphylococcales > Gemellaceae > Gemella. The sequence continues at coordinate 26,964 of CALIWM010000189.1, forward strand.
CGATTTCTTTTTTCTTTGCTTCGATTTGTTTCTTCAAATCTTCAATAGCTGTTTTAGAGCTTTTTTCTTTTTCTTCAATACTTTTAACTTCTAAATCCTTTTTAGCTTTAGTTTCTTGAAGAACATTGGCTTCGCTCTCTACTTTTTGAATTTCTTCCTTGTGGCTGTCTACTTCTTCCAGTACAGCCTTAAGTTCATCAGCTTCTTTAGCTGTTTCCTTGCTGTCTGGCAAGTCAACTTTTGCAGTTTCATGAAGAGCTTCAGCTTCTTTCACATCTTCCTTAGAAACAATTTTTTCTAATTCATCTGTAACAGTCTTTTCTTTTTCAGCACTAGAAGAAACACTTGCCTTTACATCCGTCTTATCAATTTTTGATTTATCAACAGATGCAGATGATGAACTTGAAGAAATAGTAGAAGCAGAAGAAGATGATGAAGACGTTGCCGTTTCTTTTGTTTTCTTGTCCGACTTCTTTTCAATATTAGAAGATGATGTGCTTGCTTTTGAAGTTTCTGTTGCATGAACAATCTGACTTGCAGGGCCAAGAACAGAACCACTAAGTAGAGCCGTCACCATACCAGCTTTAAAGATTTTCGATTTTAAATTCATTAAAAAATTTACCTCTTTCAAATTTAATAAAAAAGAATGACTTTAATCATTCCTCTTCAAATTATAACTAAAAAAATAAGGAGTTTCAAACTTTTCCCCTTATTTTAACTTTACAATTTTGTAACATATTTGTTATCCTAAGTTAATATATTACTTCAAATCCATTGTTTGAGTCTTGCTGCCATCACTTGAAAAGACCTTTAATTTAATGCTTTGAGCATTTGTAAACACATCTTCTTTCGATTCAAACGCAACACTGTAGCTGAATTCAAAGTTTTTAGGAATATTAACCAGAGGGAATTGGTTAGCTGAAACTGTTGCTTCTTTAGATGCTTCAATTTCTTGACCATCTACTTCCAACACCCACTTTAAAACATCCAAAGACGGAATTTCATCACTCAACTTCATCTTAGATGTCACTACAAAGAATTTATTTCCATTACTGTATTCACCGTTTTGACGTGGAATAACATCTAGGATTTGTGTTTGTTCAACTTTGATTTTCAGGTCTCCGACCTTAGTTTTTGCAATCATATTCTCAGCCTCCTTTGGTGCAGATGATGTTTCTGTTACACCTTTTTCTAAATCTTCAATATGAGATTCTTTTGTTGTTTCTGATGGAACATTTTTATTTATAGTTCCATAACTTTTAGCATTGGGTTCTTTGGTTTTACTTCGTATGTAGAAGAATAGTCCTACAACAGAAAGAACAACCAAAACCAAAGCAATTAATGTTACCTTTTTCTTCATGGTTACTCCTTTATAAAATAATTAATTTAGTACATACATTATATCATACTTTTACATAAACTAAAAAAGAAAAACAAAAAAGTTTACTTGAATTTATTATCAAGTAAACTTTAATTTTATCCAAACTCAAACCAAGTTCATTCTAAGTTAAGTATTTATCTTAGAATGGTAGGTCGTCGTCCGAAATGTCTAACGGGTTTCCTCCAGCAAATGGACTTTCTGCTGGATTGAACACACCTGTACTTCCTAGTGTCGAAACATTAGGATTGTTGTCTCCTGCAAATCCTGTATTTTCTGGTGTTGGATGAGAAAAATCAGGTGTTTGTGGAACAGAATTAGGAGCTTGTCCATATTGAGGATTTTGAACAGGCGCTTGTGACTGTCCATAACCATTTTGTGGAGGTAGAGTTCCTTGTCCTTGATTATATCCATTTCCTTGCATAGTCTGAGCTGCCTGACCATAAGGTTGAGTTTGCTGAGGCTGATTAAAGTTAGGATTTTGAGGAGTAGGAGCTTGTCCATACTGCTGTTGTTGAGACATTTGCTGCGGAGCTGGTGCTGATTGTTGAGGCGGAGGCGTTTGTTGTTGCTGTTGCGGATTGTAATATTCTACTTGATGCAGAGGAATTACTGTGTCCGCTGTGACGCCCCAATAACCTTGGCCATTGCGAGAAATAGAACCTGTAACCTGAACATATTGGTTATCTTGGAAACCTTTAGGATTCCAGTTGGTCACATTTACTCCTGCGCGTGCAGTTACAGCTTTTTCAACTTTGTTTGAGACATAAAGACCGCCGGTATTAATCAAGAACGACTCATAATTGTTGCCATTTGAAGTTGTTCCTGATTTTGTGTATGAAGTATATCCCGAAAGAATAACTTTGTTTACTGGGAAAACAACCCCAATATCTGCACCATTTTCGTTGCCCATTGTCATCACTGAATTGTGGACGATTGAAACAACATTCAAGTTCAGATATTGTTTGCCGTCTTGACCTTTATCCACACTCATGCGAGCAACGATTTCATAAAAACCGCCTGAAACAAATCCATGAAACTCAGCAGTTCGAGCATTAATTGTCAAACCAACAAAATTGTTGAACCGAACAGATTTAGTAACATCTTGCGGAGTCGGCCCTGCAATTACTGCATTAAACGATTTGTTATAATCGTTATTTGATGGTTTTTCCTCAAGAACTTGGACAGTTCCGATAAAAACATTAGTTAGAATTGACATAATTGTCACCAATATGACCTCTCTAGCTATCAGAGGTCATCCTTTCTTTTGTTAAATATATTTTTGTAAATAATTTACAGATTTTATTATAACACAAAAATAAAGACAGTTCTATTTTATAAATAAAACCGTCTTTTTATCGTAGCCAATCATCTAATTGCTCAGTTACCGCACCATACAACAAGACCTTACCCAAGAAATTATCTCCAACCTCTTCAGCTTGGTTTTCTTCTTCATAAGTTTCTTCTACCTTTCGTGCAGCAACTTCTTCTTCAAACTCATTTCCAACAAAAGCTGTTTCACCAAAATAACTTTCTTGTTCTTTTGGAATTTCATCTTCTTGAAATGGCCTCACATTTTCAAGGACACTTCCAGTAAAACCAAGACCATAAGGTTTAGGTTCTGCAAAAAACTTATCTGGTTCTCTAAAATACTTACCTTTTGTCATAGTAATATTTCTCCTTTCATTTATTTTTAATCAATTTATATACTCTATTATATCATATTTGATATAATCTGTCACTGCAAATTGACTAGAAAAGAGATTTTTTTATCATTTGTAAATTATGGAGAAATACTTTTTTAAAGCTATCTTTATCAAATACAGTGGAATTTGTATCTAAAGAATAAAATTCAACATCATCACCTAAAGCGGATTTAATTTCATCTTTTACAAAATCCGAGGTTGTTTCATCAATCAAGATTTTTTTAATTTTTTCTTCTTTGGCAAATTTTATTAGATTATTCAGGTTGGTATTATTTTCTTCTCCGGTTTTAGAATCCATAAGAGAATAAATTTTCAAACCAGAAATCCCCTCAAAAATAGGAGCACTTTTAGGAGAACCAAGGAATAAGAGTTTCTTATGTTTTTTATTCAGATTTTTATTAAAATCCCTTAAAAGAATATCCAGAGATTCCAGTTCTTCATTTTTCTTCCCCACAAAAGAGAAGTCATTTTTATAAAATTCCTTTTGGATAGATTCCAAAATCATCTTTCTGTAAGGTAAGCTGTAATAGATTTTAAAGTCTTTATCCAGTTCTGGACTTTCCTGAAATTCGTTTGGTATTTTCTTTTTTTTAGCTTTAATCTTTTTCTGTTCAATTGAAGAAGAAGTATCATCAACTTTCTTGCTCACATTTGAAACATCTGTAATTGATGTTATTTTCAATTCTGTATCAAGTGCACCTTTTTCAAAGATGTATTCTTTGTTGTTTGAGATATAGACGGCGCGTGATGATTTTTCTACCATAGCTTTCAACTCTTTAAACAATCCCTCATTCTCAGTTTCAAAAAAAGTAGAGCCGGCCTTTTTGTCTGACAGTATCTCTCCTGCATTTTTAGCTTGTTCTTCTTGTTTTGTTTTGTATAAATCTAAAGAATGATTATAGGCTTCTTCCTCAGCAGTTAGCTCTCTAGGGATTTCCGCCTGATACAAAGCATTGTTTTTATTTTTTAGATAAGTTGGAACAGATAACTCCATCTTAGAAAAACTACTAATGGCAGAAGCCTCTTGCCCAGATTCAACAATAGGATTGTAAAGATATTTGATTTCTTTATCTTTATCCTCTTTTGTTTTCTTATAGTCAACTTCTAAAACTTTTATGTCATTCCTTTTGAAGCTATTTTTTAAAAAATACTCCACTTGCTCATCATTTGTAACAACATATTTAGTTTGATTAGGTTTTTCTAAAAACATAAAACCAACATAAATCATCAAACAAAATAGAAAGAGCAGCACACCATACTTAACAGAATAAATCAAAACAGTTAAAAAAGTTTTCATCTTTTCTTTCATAAAATTAATAATCCAATCTAGTTTATTTTACTTTTTTCAATAATAGTATATCACAACCAACCCAACAGGCAAAACTCAGCCAATGCCCTTTTTGAAGTTTATGTCTTATTTTTGAATATACATATTGAGAAATAATTTGAACACAAGAAAAACAATACAATCAAGAAAATAAATAAAAGCACGCAAAAAGCAGCTTTTAATACACATTTTTAAAAACTTATTTCTATATTTAATTTTATGTTTAAACAAAGCTCCTACACTTATTTTCCTAATCTATATTGTTGTAATGAAATAAAAATGCAAATGAAATCACTCCTGAGAACATTGTAGGTTAAGTCTCTAATGTTACAGAAAAGAAAAATTCACTAAATTCTTTGAACTCTTGATAATCTTTCCGTGATAACTTGCTTTTTCTGGAATTACGGTTCAACAAAAAACATTTAGATGCTACATGCTCTAAAAACATTGTATATTCTTGTTTCTTCTTTTTAAGTTTGTTGAGGAATATTACTTTGATTTCTTGGTATTTCTTTAAATAGTTTGAGACTGAACCTAAAGAAATTCTTGTTTTTGTGGCTATTTGTCGCATGGAGAAACCTTGCTGTTTTAATAGTCCAACCTGAAGTATTTTTTGTTCTTTATTTATTTTTCTATTACTGAGGAATTGTTGGTAGTTAATGTCTCCCTCGGAATACATTAAATAGTTATTTAATTGACACCCTGATAATTGAAGTTTATCTCTATAAAAAGCATTGTCTCTTTTGTGATAATTTCTTTGATGAGATTGTTTTACTCGTTCTAAGACTTTGGACATTGAGGAAGCCGATAAAGCATCAACTCTGTCATTAAAGTATTTCTTTTGCAGCAACAAAGATTTTTCTAATAAATCAATCTCTGTTATTTTGTGAAATCTTTGCATCCAATCATAGCCCAGCATGAAATAAACCTCAAAAATATCTTTTAAAGTTACATTTGGTTTATTCTCAGATATATATTTAATAACATCTTCAAATTGAATCCATCTGAATTCTCGAACATCTGGGTTTTCTGCTTTTTGAACAGATGAGTACAATTCTTTAAAACACTCATCATTTTTACGGTTCTCAAAAAACTCTCTTCTAATTTCATCCATAGAAGATTTTTCTTTTGAAATTTGTTTTCTAAAATTAAATAGATTTGGCACTGATTTTAGATTAGGTCTCATTATTTTGTTTATCTCATTATTCAGAGATGTTAATGAGTATTGCAACAAATCGTTATTATAAACTTTATATGTAGCCGGAATTGATGTATATTTCCCGTCGCTGCCTACAGCTATAACATAGGAATGATTATCAACAACTTTGAGCTGCTTTAGAGAAAACAAAACTGGGTTATATCTTTTATTCTTATTTTTCTCTGTAAATATTTTTTCTTTAATTGATTGTTTTAAAAGTTTTGATAAATTATCTTTAACTTTATTGAAATAACAAATAATTCGCTTTGAGTTAAACCAAACTTCTTTATCTAATAAATAAATAAATTGGCACTCCTCTACTGCTTTTATGGCAAAACTAGGTTTTGGCATCTTTGGATTCTTTTCATCAAACAAAAAAGAATCAATCAAAGATAATGTATCAAACCCTGTATTTCTCAAACTCCAATCTGTTTGCTTCAAATCAATAGAAAGAACAATTGCTGTACTTGATTTTAATGTGCCGCTTTCTTTATCTGGGCAACCCATTTCAATCATCATTCTATTTGATGGCCTTAGATTGGCTATTTGGTTTTTAGGGATTTTTAAAACTTTATTATCATGTTTTACACGAACCCACTGAGAGTTTCCTGTAAAACGCAAAATATCATCAGAATTAATGTGACTGAATGTGTTTCCTGTCACTCCTGATGTTCTTGTTTTATCATTAAAATTGTTTTGTTTTTGAAAAATATTATTTTTCATTTTTATGCCTCTCTTTTATGTTTTTTTGATTATTCTTTATTTTTAAGTTTTGATTTTTTATTTTTAGTTATTGATTATTTGAGTATTTTTTATTTTATTCTTTTCTTTTTGTTTTGTCAACTCGGAATAATTTTTATTTGACTTTTTCTGCAAAGTTGTTTAAAATAATACTTGTAATTATATTACTTTTCAAGTAGGTTCAATTCAAATCTACTGTCTTTCTTTGCTACATTCTCTTATTTGTAGCTTTTGATATTCTTATATTTTTAGTTTGCTCTTTGTTTTATTTTATAACAAAGGGCTTTATTTTTTGCCATAAAATGTGATATAATATAATCAAATCAACAAATGAAAGGATTGAATGATTAACAACAATGAATAACTCAATTAGAAAACAATTGCTTTGGGGAAAGAGACATTCTACTATTGGGATTCCTAGTAAACTCAACAAAGGAGAGCTTATCCAAGTCCAAGGTAAAATCATTCAAAGCAAAAATGGTATTTGTGTCAAATATCGTTCTAAACTTACAGGTGAAATAGAGTTTGAAAATGTAGACAATGTTTATTATGGCATTGAAAATTTTTCTTCAAATTTAATTTTATATAACGGTGATGCTTTAAGAGAGATTGCTACTGGAATTTATTACCTTGTAGATTGGGCCGATAGCGACAAATACCTGACAGGCATCATCTATGATGATTTGTTTGTTCCTGCTCAATTTATTGACATGAGTAAATTTGAAGTTGTAAGCCATGCTTATGAGTCTGAAAAAGCCTTGGCTAATTCATCTTCTGATTTCCTCAATATTTTTGTTGATTCTATGCAAGGTCGAAATGGATTTTGGTCAAGTTTAGTAGATATGAGAGATGAGAAAAAACAACTATTTTACCGCTATAGAACAAATGTTGATAACCCTAATTATCTTATTTCGGTTCTAGACGGAATTGTTTCTGCTCTATCTATTGCCAAGAACAAGCAGCAAAGCCAAACTAAAGGTTATGACACTTTGTTTATTCATGTAAGCAATTCTTTCTTGCAAGTTCTTGCAAAAGGTGGCTTACTCACTAAACGAGTAAATGAAAATGATTTTGTTTTTGGAAAAATTGACTATTCCAACTTTGAATCTTACTTTAAAGATTATTTGAACTTTATTGAAGAAAAATCAAAAGGGTATCAAATTGTCTTCAAAGAAGAAGATATGAATAATATCTGGAACACCTCAGATATTGCACGTTTCCGCCATAGTTGATGGCATAGCACTTACTTATATAATACGTCAAAGAGTATAATTTTAAGGAGAAATTTGTAGATGAAAACGTTCTATATTGTAGACATTGATGACACTATCTTGGATATTAAGGGATTTGTAGAAACCTCTTTTGGTTTAGAAATTAAGGCCATAAAAGAAAAAGAGCATAAGAGTTATGCTATCAACTACAAGGAAGTATTCAGCGAATTAAAGAAAATCAATGTTTATGATGCTCAGAATGGCGCTCAGTTACATGAGCCTGCTAGGGTATTTATGAGAAACGCTCACAAACAGGGAAGTTTGGTCGTCTTTGTAAGTAGCAACATCTCTAAGAAGACTTCAAAGCAAAAGGCAGAATTCGCCAAATATCTAATTGATGAATATGGATTGGCCTATGATAGTAATATTGGTTATTTCCGTATGTGTGAAAATTATTCTGACTTTAAGAAAATTGTTGACAGTATCAAGTTGTCTCAATCTTCTCCATTATTGGTAGATGATTCAGATGAAAGACTTGGTTATGCAAGTTTTCTAGGTGTTGATTATGTTATGAAGAAACAACCTTGGAACAAGTGCTATGAAGAAGAAGCTGTAGTGGTGTTCTAATTTAAAATAAAAGTTAAAAAAAGGTAAAATTTATGTTAAAAATAAAAAAAGAAACTCGAAATACAATTCTTTGGATTGCCATTCCTCTTGTTGTCAGCTTGATTATTTTTCAATCTGGATTGTTTTTGATACACGCTATAGTACCGAGTGCATCAATGCAGCCAACAATGAAAGTAGGCTCTCATTTCGTCGGAAATCATATGGCTTTTTGGTTTAGAAAACCAAAGGTAGATGAAATCATCTTCTTTAAAAAAGATTTGTTCCAAAACGGAAGAAAATCGTTATATGTGAAGAGGGTTGTTGCGACTGAAGGTAATGTAGTGGTTATCTCTGGCGGAACTGAACTTGACCCACATGTTAAAGTTTATGAAGATAAAGCTGCTTATGAAAAAGCTCCTCACAATAAAGACGAAAGAGTCTTGACTGTTCCTAAAGGTTCATATTTCGTTGAGGGTGACAATCGTAGTAATAGTTACGATTCACGATTTTGGAAAGACCCATTTGTTAGAGCGGATGAAGTTGAAGGAAATGTGTTGTTCCAATTTTAAAATTGATTAGGCGGTAGATGAATTAAATTTTATCTATCGCTTTTCGTTTATATTCAATGTGAAAAAAGGAGAAAGTTGAATTATGGCCCTTGATGATAAACAAATACGACGAGCATTACTGGGGGAATTATCAAAAGATAAAGAATTAGAAATTTATCAAGAATTTGTGCTGCCATCAAGTAAAGCACGCGCTGACATAGTAACAGTAGGAGAAATCTTTACAGGCTATGAAATAAAGAGTGACAAGGACTCCTTGCAACGACTGTCAACACAAATACCTGAATATGATATATATTTAGAGAAAAACTATATTGTGGTGGGAGAGAAATATTCTTCAAAAATAAAAGAATATATTCCGAAATACTGGGGAATTATTGTTGTATCTGAGAGTAAGAAAAGAGGTGCAGCAAACAATCAGTTGAAAATCAAAACGATAAGAAAGGCGAAGAAAAACCCTTTATGGGATTTTAATGAATTCCTGTTCTTCTTGCCGGCCAACGATATAAAAACGATTGTGAAAGAAACTGGCAGATTTCAAAAGAGGTACAAAAGAACTGAAATACAATCTATGATAAAGCAAAACTTGGTTAGAATGGTTATTGATGAATGTTCTATTGAAGAGAAAAAAGTAATTAGAAAATTAATCTGTTTGCTTTTTAGGAAATACAAAATCAAGGATTGCTACAAGAATAACTCTTTATTACAAAAATAAAAAAATGATAGATATATTTAATCTATCATTTTTAATTTGTTCAAAATGTAAACGGACTTGAATGAATAAATTTTAGCACTTCTTCAGCCATGTTGTTCACATCTTTTTGATACACAAATTCAGATGTAGGATTTTCATAAACTTTATCTTCAAGTAAATCCACTCGTTTATTCATGTTTTTAAGGATGTTCTCAAAATGTTGAATTAATTTTGTATCATCTTTATATTCTGAATTAGGGGCAGATTTCATTTTAACTAAAGTCCTTGCTTTTATAGGGGATAAAATTATATCCCTTTGGGCTGTTGAAAATCCATTTTCTCCTCCGCAAACCAAACTTAGGATTAGTAGATTCTTCCGCATCATGCTAACCCGGTGTTTAGCAATGTCAGAAGCGACATCAGAGTTTTCTTCTTTGAATTTTTTGATTTTATATTCAAAAGCTTTCAACTCTGTAACATAACTGGAAATCAAGTGTCTAGCAGCTATTACTCGGTAGTTCGCAAAACCATCACTTTTTTTAATCCAAGCCTCTACTTGCTTCTGGAGAGTTTTGAGAATTTCAAGTTCTCCATCATAAGCAATAATCGCTTCAACGAACATAGGCGGCCGGCCTCCAACAATATAACTGAAAAAGTCTGTTATAGAGATAACATTGATTTCGAGCTTATGCCCCTTGTATTCAAAGTCTGTTGTTTTTTCTATTGAGCGCTTTGTAAACAAAACGTCTGAGAAGCTTGGAAGAGTAATGGTAATTAAATCAATATCTGATTTTTCTGTCATTAGGCCATAAAGAAAACTTCCAGCAGGCAACACTTCTAATACTAAGCCTTTGTTTATTGGAGAGCGAGGTGAATTTAGCTCTCTTGTAACAAATTCTTTTAAATCCTTTAAGTCAATATCAATATCCATTGTTTATTATTCTCCTATTTTCTTCCTGAATTACAAGGTTGTTTTGTAAATTGAGTGACCTAGGCGTTTCACTTTCGTGTGTTCGCCGGGTTCTAATTTGGCCAATTCTTCTTGATAGACATATAGTTTTGCATCAATATTGTCTACCATATGAAGAACATACGCTTCTGGCGTTGCTGGCTGCACTGGACTGCCCCATTCAAGTTTGCCGTGATGAGCGAGAATTAAATGCTGCAACATTCTCAGCTCTTCTGAATTACGTTCTTCCTCAGTCGCATAGTGTTCGGGGAGTTTACTTCCCATCACTACATGACCAAACAGAACACCGTCAGAAGAGAAGTCTTTGGCAATTCCTGTATGTTCAGAGTAAACATACTCACTCTGTTTCATGACATCATGGAAGATAATTCCTGAATAGAGCAAATCTTTGTTTAGTATATCAGGATATACACTAATAATGTTTGCTGCAATCTGAATCATCTCAACAACGTGTCTTAACAGGCCATGCCGTTTTGAGTGGTGCATACCTAAAGCCGCTGAACCATTCATCAGAAAACCTTTCTTATCCTCTAACAATGCAAGAGTGATACGCTTTAAAATGGGGTTTTCAAATTTCGAAACCACAAGTTTCAATTTTTTGAAAGTGTCATGGCTATCTATAGGCTCAGATGGCGTCAAAGCATCATAGTCAACATCTTTGGAAAGCTGAATACCCGTCACAGTGATTTCATACTCTCCAGAATAGTTGCTGATTCCTCCATTCCCAGAAACAAGAAGAACTTCGTTGTTTTGAAGCATTTCTTTTTCATCTGGTGTTAGATTCCAGTGTGTAGCCACTACCGTTGCAGTTTTATCAGACAATTTGTACTTGGCGTACTCATCGCCTTTCTTAGTCTTATCAACCTTTAGTTCAGAAACAAGATAGTTAGAATTAATTGTTTCTGGATGTTTATTTAGCTCTTTATGAAGAGCTGGTATTTGAATTTGATTTGTCATTGTTTTTCTCCTTTGTTTAATTTGTTTAAAATATAAATATTGTAAAAATAAAATATTACAAAGACTATTATAAGACTTGAAAAAGAAAAAAGAGATGATGTAAACTCATCTCTAATCAAATTCAATTTTGCAATATAAAACTGCCGATTAATATGATTCCATCATTTAGGAGTAATCCGCTGCGTTTAGGTTGATAAAGTATTTCTGAAACAACTAAGTTTTTTATTACTTGTATATCTTCTTCCCTTGTATCTTTTTGTAGACAAAATGCCACATCACCTGATAAAAGTTCAATGAAAGAAAAACCAGAAAAACGAAGATTTGCATATTTTCCCTCACCATCCACAACAATTTCTTCAATGACAAGTCTTTGTGTTGATTGTTTTATTTCATTTTTCTCAAATTGGTGGCCCAAGTCAGCCTCTCCTATGAAATAAATCAAGTCAATAAAACCATTAGTGTTCTTTATGTTTGATTTAACTGGCATAACATAAAAAATTTCACTACTGTCATAATCAATTTTTTTATTTTTATTGTAGGGGATTTTCCCGGAATAATATTTCACATCAGCACCCAGTGAATGATAATCATATTCTAGCTTGGAGAATCTTTGATTTCCTTGATTGTCTAAATATTTGCTTTTGTAATAACTAAAATTATATCTTCTATCTAGAAACTCTTCTAAACTAAAATTAAAATAACTACTTATTTCATCTTCTAGTAATACCGGGAACATCCAAACTTCACCTAACCGTTGTTCTCCGTTATAAGTTTTAGCTTTTGTAAAAACAACATACTCGCGAGAGAAAAAGAAATCAATAAATCCCTCAAAACTTCTTTCAAAAGAAGAAACAATTGTTGCCCAGTCTTTTTCTATCATTGGTAAATCTTTTTCCAGAAAATTTATAGAAAGTGTTTCGCGCTCTTTGTCATTCCATTTCTTCGCATAATGCTCTAAGGGGCTGCTTCCAATATGTTCAGATTCATAGTAAGGCTTTGGTAAAATGATTTTCTTGTTAATGATATTCATTATTCTATTGTTAATCCTTCCTTTTATATTCAATATAAAAAAATAATTTTTCAGTTCGATTTTGTATGTATCTATTATACTCAAAAAGACCTGAAAAGACAATCAAAAAAAAGATGGAGTTCCATTCCATCTTTTTTATATCACTATGTTAGAGACATAAAATAATTTGAACCATCTTCCATTAAGATAATTCGACTATTGTTTCTTAACAAAATTTCTTTAACGTTTATACTATCAAAGAAATTTTCTTCTTCTTTTAACATAGTTCCCTTTTCTTTTAAAGAATAATGTTCGTTTGTTGCGAAATTAGAAAATACATATCTCACCAAACCAGCAATAGATTTTATTGAAAACTCATATGTATTTGAAGGGAACATTTTGTATAAAATATCTCCCAAATCAATCACTCCATTTGACTTCTTATTGCTAAACTTTACAGGAAAGATAGGTCTACTCTCTTTATTGTACCATCTTATATTTTTATTTTGAGTTTGACCTGAACATTGTTTAACAAGAAAAAATGAAGAAAAATCAAAAAGTTGATAATCAAATTCTAACTTAATAACATAGAACGATTCGGCAAAAAACTTTTTAGATTCTTTGAATGACAATTTCAATGCACTTTCTACATATTTTTCATATGAAATAAAGACCAAATAGACCTTTTTGAGAGTTCTTTTTCCCTCAGTAAAAAGAACCATATTTCGTTTTCCCAAGCTGCCAGAAGCATATCTTGCTCTCTTTAACATGGTTTCTAAAGAAATAATGATAGCTCCCCATTTGTTTTCTAGTAATTGAGAATCTTCATTTTTATAAAAAATTGTCACCTCATCAAGCGTTTCCTTATCCCATTGTCTTGTTGGAAAGCCATATGATTGTTCATCATCCCCCTTTTTAGGAATTTTGATTTTTTTAGATAAAATTTCCATTTATCTCTTCTCCTTTTTATTAAATAATATTGAAAAATAAAAAAATATTTACAAAAGTTATTATAAAGGGAAGAAATAATTGAACAAATAAAAAAGATGGATAAGCCATCTTTTTAAATTAAAATAAAGTTAAAACATTAACTTGGGATAACAGAATAATTTTCACCATTGTTCAAAATAACAACATTAATACCTTTTGTTTCAGAGAAGATGAAATCTGATATAGCCATATTGTCAAAAAATTCTTTGGCCTCTTGTGGCATTTCCTTACCACTTTGCAGCGTATATTGTTTCCCAGAAACAATATTGTACAAACTAAGACCTTTAAACCTATCACGTCCATCTGAGAAAGAACCAGTCATTCCTAAAGAACCCAAGATGCTAAAATGTCGAATAATATTTAGGGTGTTATCTGTATTTTTGAAAAAATACAAATAATAAAAAACTTCGTCTAAATTAATAATTCCATTAGATTTTTCATTATCAAATTTTACAGGAATAATTATTCCATCATTTTTAGTCACACTCCAATTAATTCTTGCCCCATCAATAACTCCTTCATGTTTTCTTACAAGCCAAAAAGAAGAGTTGCCCAAAACTTGCTCTTTAAAATCAATTTTCAGGGTGTTTTTGATTATTTTCGCTTCCTCATTAGGCCTATGATAATTGTTTTTGAATGATTCCAAAGAATGTTTTAGGTATTCACTTTTTGGGATTGTTTCATCCACAAAGAAAAAGTGAGCACTTTTTAATTTTCTTTTTCCTTCTGTAAATAAAACCAATTCATTAATTGATGATAAAAATTCCCTGCCTGCAAGCTGTTTCTCCAAGAAAAGAGTAATTATATCCCATTTGTCATTCAATAAATACTCATCATCTTTTTTGTAAAAAATAGATACATGTTTATTTGTATAGTTTTCCCACCGTGTAAAAGCATGTTTTGCCATAAGAGATTGTATACTGTTGGGTATTTTTATTTTTCTAGATAGAATTTCCATTTTATATGTCTCCTTTTTATAAAATATTCTAATATTGTAAAATAATAAAATGTTACAGAATTTATTATAAAAGATATTGATGAAACAGAAATAAAAAAAGATGGATGAACCATCTTTTAAAACTCAATCAAAATTAACTCAGTTTAATAAGGTAATTCTCACCATTTTCTAAGGTAATAAAATTAATGCCTTTAGATTTTGAAAAAACACCACTACTCAAAATCATTTCATTAAAAAATCTTTTAGAGTCAACAGGCATCTCTTCAACATCTTGTAAAACATGCTCTTCGCCAGAAACAAGATTATGAAAACCAAGTGTCTCAAATGTTAAGTACATCACACTGAAGTAACCATTTATTCCAAAGCGGCTTAATATGTCATAACGCTCTAGAATTTTAACCCCTTTGTCCGTATTTTTTCTTATGTATATATAAGACAAAACTTCCGCTAGGTTAATCAATCCGTTTGAATTTTTATTGCTGAATTTTATTGGAATAACGGCCATTTTATGTTTTCTACTCCATGTTATCCTTGAATTATTTGTACATCCATTAGATTCTTCAATAAACCAAAAATTATCATTTCCAAACAAGTTTTTCTTGAATTCAATTTTTGTAACATTTATAGATTTAACCCCACCTATACTTAAATCAATATGGCTTGAATATTTTTTTCTAAAAGTTCTCAATGAATGTTCCAAATATTCATTTTTGGGAGCATTACTGTTACAAAAGAATAAATATATGCTTTCCAATCTATTTATTCCTTCTGTAAATAAAACTAACTCTTGATTTCCAGAAACAAATGATTTACCACAAAGATTTCTCTCTATTAGTAGAGTAATGACTTTCCATTTATCTTTCAATAAACGTTCATCATCTTCTTTATAAAAAATAGAAAAAGTTATATCTGATGCTTCTATCCATCTATCTAAAACCCTCTTTTCAATGTTATAACTTTGATTTTTGTTTGGCACTTTTATCACTCTAGATAAAACTTTCATTTTTTCCTCCTTTAATCTAATCAAAAATAATATATTGTAAAATAATTAACTATTATAAGAATTATTATAAAAGAAATAGAAAAGAAAATAAAAAAAAGATGGGCAAACCACCTTTTTATTTCAACAAGGAACTTAAATCAACTTAATGTGATAAAATAGTTTTCTCCTGTTGTTAGAGTAATAAAATTGACGCCTTTTGATGATGAAAAAGTACCCCAATCTAAAATCATGTTATCAAAAAAGCCTTTATTTTCAGCAGTCATTTCATCTGTTTTTTGTAAAGAATGTTGTTTCCCAGAAACATGATTATACAAATCAAGGCGAACGAATTTGGAATCACCAAGGCTGTAAAAACCATCATTAGCCAAAAAATTCAAAACTCCATAACGTGTGACAATTTTAAGTCTTTTTTCTTCATGTTTATATTTAGGAACATGCAAAGAATTTAAAACCTCCATTAAATTGATTAACCCATTTGAATTTTTGTTGTTAAATTTAACTGGCAAGACTTTCAAATCCTCAATGTTTTTCCGAGCTATTCTATTTCTCCAATTTGCTTTTGCATCTTTTGTTTCGCCTGTAGATTTACTAACTGACCAAAAGCGATTGTTACCAAAGAAATTTCCTTTAAATCGAATACGGATAACATTATCAATAGAGAAAGTTTCTTTGACATCAGGATAAGCATTGTTTTTAAAAGATTCGAACGAATGTTTTAAATACTCACCTTTTTCTATATCTTCATTAGAGAAAAACAAATAAATGTTGCTTATTTTTCTTTTCTTTTCTACAAACAAAACCATCTCTGTAAAGTGTGATGGAAGAATTCCTCCAAACTCTCTTTCTAATAAAAGAGTAATGACTTCCCATTTATCTTTCAATAAATGTTCATCATCTTTTTTATAAAAAATAGATATAGATTTATTTGCGGCGTCTACCCACCTTTCAAAACCTAAGTCTATGTTTGTCGCTTTTGAAGGTATTTTTATTACCTTAGATAAAATCTCCATTTTTATCTCCTTTCTTCTATATAAATAATAAATAAAAATAATTGTAAAATCATAAGTACTACACATGATATTATAAAAGAAGCAAAAAGTGTCAATTATTTTTAAAAAACACTTGCTTTTTGTTTAAAATATGTTATAATAGAATTACGTTATGAGAAGTCATAACAAATTCAACAAAATAAAAAATACATTTTAAAGGAGTTCATAATATATGAAACAAACTAAATCTAACTTCAAACTTGCTACTGGCGCTGCTACTGTTATTGCTGCTTTGGGTGCTACTGGATATGCTAAAGCTGATGATGTAACACCACAAGAGCCTACTACACCTGTTGTAACTGCAACTACAGAAGCAACACAAGAACCAGTTGTTCAACCTGTTACTGAGACTGATGTAGCGCAAGCAACACAAACCGCTAATACTGCTGAAACTGCTTATCAAAATCAAAGTGCTGTTACAACTAACGCACAAACTGAATTGAATACTGCACAAGAAGTTCTAAACACAAAAGAAGCTGATGTAGCAACTACAACACAAGCAGCAAAAGAAGCAACACCAGAAAATATTCAAGCTGCAAAAACTGATATTCCTGTAAAAGAAGATGCTGTAAAAGCAGCAGAAGCTAAGGTTGCCCCTGCTGAAAGCAAGGCTGACACAACTGCTAAAGAACTTCAAGAAGCACAAGCTAAAGACGCACAAGCTAAGTCAGAAGTTTCTTCTAAAGAAAAAGCTCTCCAATCAGCTAAATCCAACCAAGGCAAAGCAGAAGAAAAACTTACTACTGCTACTGCAAACAAAGAAGCTGCTAAATCAAATAAAGCAACTGCTGAAAAAACTGTAACAACAAACACTGAAAAAGTTGCCCAAGCACAAGCTGTTCTTGATGCAGCACGTTCTAGTGAAGCTGAAAAAGCTAAGAAAATTGATACAGCTACACAAAAAGTTGAAACTGCTAAAGGTGACTTGAAAGTTGCTGAAAACAATCTTCAATCAGCAGCCCAAGGGAAAGCCAATGCAGAAACAGCTCTTGATGAAGCTAAAACCGCTGTCAGCTCTGCAACTGATGAATTGCGTAAATCTTTTGCGAAAGTTGTAGTTCCTAAAGCCTATGACAATTCTGATGAAGTTCGTGAAGCAAAAAACAAGGACTTCCTAGCTATGCAAAGCAAATACGTTCCAAGCGAAGCTGATAAGAAACATATCATTGATGATGTGAACAGCATTTCTTCTGCTGACCTTTTGGAATTGAACAAGTTTGCCATTCGTACCCTTGAAGATATTCGTGAACAATACCGTAAACATATTGCTGAAAACCCTACTGTAACTGATGAATATGGCACATACAAACGTGCTATCCCAGCAACACCTGTATTGACTGAAAAATCAATGGCTTTTGCTAACGCTGTTGCTAAGAACTATGTTGCAGATAAGTTTGACACTAGTGTAGAGTCAGGTCATGACTTCAATGCTATCAATAAAGCAGCAAGTGAATTTGGCTTGAAACAATTTGGCAAAACAAACCAAAATGAAAATCTCGCAACTAAGCAACACTTGACTAAGTGGGCTACAATGGCTCAACTGAAATCTTATGTATATGGAGCATTTGTCGACTTCCTTTACAACGGAAAAGAATACTTCCATGCTGATAGTATCTTGCATACTGGCATCTATAACAACGGCAAACATAAGACTGAATATGACGGTGTGGCATTTAGCCACATCAATGGTTTTGTCAATGTTCATGTTCTTCGCTCTTATGATGACCGTAATGTGACTGCAAATGGCTTTGGTGACAATGTAATTGATTATGCAACTGGCAAGACCGCTGCTGAAACAGCTCTGGATAATGCTGTTGCTACTCAATCCGCAAAAGAAGAAGCTGTAAAAGAAGCTGATAAAGCTGTACTTGCTGCAACTGAAGATGTAGTTGCAAAACAAGAAAAAGTTAATGTTGCTCAATCTGAACTAGATGCTTTGAATGACGGAATCTCTGCCATTCCTGTTGCACAAGCTAAACTTCAAGAAGCAAAAGATGAATTGGCTCGCTCTGAAAAGGCTCTTGCTGATGCTATTGAAAATGTTAAAACAACAACGGCAAAAGAATCTTCTGCCAAAGATGCGTTGAGTTTTGCTAAAGGTCTGGTGATTTCTCTTGAAGCAGACTTGGCTAAAGCGCAAGAAAATTCTGTTAAGACAGGTGTTGCCCTTGAAAAAGCAACTGCTAAAAATCAAGAAGCTCAAAAAGAACTTGAACAAGTTCGTGCAAGTTTAGCTAAAGCCCAGAAAGATTTGTCTGATGCTAAAACAAAACTTGAAATGCTTGTTCAAAGTAAAGAGCGTCATGCAGAAGCTGTAAAAGTTCTTGAAGTAGCTAAGGCTGTTGTTAAGAACCTTTCTGCCAAACTTGAAAAAGAACAAGAAAAACTTGCAGAGCTGAAAACTGTCTTTGATGAAGCTAAAGCTGAAAAAGAACGTGTCATTGCTGAGTACAAAAAACAACACCCAGAAGTTGTTCCTAGCTCACCAGAAGCTATCGTTGACGAAGCAATCAAAACACAAGGACATTCAGAGTTGAAAGACTATATCGTTGGTGTAGGTGTTCAAGCTGGTAAGGCTTTTGTAAAACAAGGTCAAGGTAAATCAGCACTTGAAAAAGCAACTGCTCAAAACAAAGAACTCCCTAAGACTGGTGATGCAAGTCTAGCTTCTACAATTATTGGTATGACAATGGTAACTCTTGGCTTTGGTCTTAAAGGTAAGAAGAAAGACTAATATAAGTTAAATTAAAAAAGAAAGACTGGAAAAACTCCAGTCTTTTATGTTGTTTTAGTTTTCGTATTTAAACACCCCATAGTTTTCCAGTGCGTAATAACCATTAGGTAAATCATTCGGCAATTTTAGTGTAAAGTAGGTATCTTTTTCTGTTTTGATAGTCTTTACTGTATAAGTTTCACCAGTAGACTCAAAAACGTGTGTATCAGCTTGAACTTCAATCTTTTGGTATTTAGTTCCATTGTAAACACCAAAGGAATACATAGCTTTCTTTTGAAGCCCCTTAAGGAAACCCATACCACTTGTTACCATACTTGGTGTAATCTTTTCATTGTTTACATTATCAATCCATACTGCCTGATAGCCGTTAGGGAATGTTTCAGCAGATTGGAAGTATTTTTCAATAGGACTAAGACTGTTCAGTGTTGAGCCAAATGTAACTCTTGATTCTGAATAATCTTCTTTATCATTATCTGTATCACCATCAAAGCCAGCAACAGAAGTAGTAGGAACATTAAAATTAACTCCAACAGTCCAACCAATATCACTCAATCTGTGTAGAGTATATTCAGATGGAGGATTTGATGCAGCAACAGTAACCAATTGACTTTTACCACTTAGTGTAGGGATAAGTTGGTCATAATCAGTGTACATTAGGTAAAGACCGTCACCACCGTTTGCAAGCCCGGCAGATAAGAGAGGATTCATTACTCCATCTTTTTTCATCACATAGTAACCGTCTGGTGCGTTTGTTTTGTCATATTTTAAAATACTTCCATCATTGTTTGCCACAACCGGGCCTTTCTTGCCAGATGAACAAGCAGCAAGAACGAAAACACTTAATGATAAGAAAATCATTCCAATAATTTTTTTCATAGTTCATTATTTCCTTTTTATATTTTATTTTTGCTTAATTCTATTGTATAAAAAAAACGAGAAATATCAAGTTCTCGCTTATTTTTTATTCAGAATTTCTAGTGCTTCATCATACAGGTCATTCATTTTTTTGAATTCTACTGGGTCTCCGCCTTTGTCCGGGTGTAATACCTTAGCTTTTTTACGATAGGCTGATTTCAAGTTGGCCAAATTTGGAACAGATGTAAAACCAAAATACTTGAAACACTCTGGCAGAAACATATCATCATCTTTTTTGTTTACAAAGATTGTATCTGATGCTGCATATTCCGAATCATAGAATATTGTATCTTCATTGTTGTTTTGCTCGTTTTCTTGGAAGTTTATAGGCCTTTCTTGCTTCATATAGAAATCTGCAAGAGGACTTTCTTTCTTTGTATTATTTCCAAAATTAGCGTTGTTTTGAGGGTTAAAACTGCTTTTAAAGGGGTTTGCTTGAGTGTTGTTTTGAGAGCCGTGTTTATATTCATGAGCCATTTTGTTCAGCCGAGTATAATCTTGTCCGGCAAAGAAAATAAGAGCAAGTCCAATAATTGCAAACAAGACAGCAGAGAAAAATAGATTGCTTATGATATAGGCTAAAAAGGAAGCAACTAGAACACTGCCTAGTATTGAGAAAGAATAGATTTTTTTGTTTCTTGTTTTATTCATGATTCACCTCTTATCCAGTTATCAATCCTAAAACAACAACAGCTATAAAGATGGCGGCTACAATTATTTTAAATAGATACCATTTTTCATAGGTAAAAATAGAAGCCATACGAGAAGTGCTTTCTAGCTGCTTGTTTTGAATAACAGATGTAGGCAGAAATGATTTTTTAGCTTCAGGAACTTTGTTGTAAAACTTAATTGCTTTATAGAAAACAAAAATTGAGGATAAAACAACACAGGAAGCCAAAATAATATTAAAATTAGATTTCAAGTATTCCATTTCACTACCAGAAGTTCTACTGAAGAAACTTCCCTTAAAGAGATACATGAGCAATGCTGTGATAGGCAAGGCGAATAAGTTGTTGATAAATTTCCCCATTTTTTCTGGAGCTTTGTTAAAAATGTCGTTAATGATTTTCATGATTGTTATTATTTAAAATTGAAATAAAAGACAATTGAGTGTAATTCTTGTTTATCTTTTAAATCAATACTCCTTTCAGTTGAATTGACATTCTCTCTCAATGAGATTTTTCCGTCTTTTTTTCTTAATAATTCTCGGACATATACTTCTTTTGTTTCATGGTCTTTGACTATGACATAAGTTGTATTTGTCTTATCTAATTGTACCATTTTTTCTCTAGAAATAATAGTGATTGCATTATCATGGATGCCGTTTACATTCGATTTTTTTACAAAAACAACTTGATAACGAACCAGAAATAATATGACAGGAAGAGAAAACAATAGAATATAGATTATCTTTTTCTTCATGACAGCACCTGCCCTTTCTCATCACACTCAACACAAGCAAATGTATATCGCTCAATTCCCCACCATTCTTTACATGTTTGGAGATAAAGCATTGGTCTACTCGTCACGTTTTGAGTTAAAGAATTGCTTTGAAAGATGGACGTTGATAGCATTTCTTGATTATAGCCTTTCATATCATCCAAACTTTTAAATTCTTTTTCTTTTATAAACTCTTCTCCATCAATAATGTAGTTTACAAAACTGAATTTATAGTAACGAATTTTATCACCATCAAATGTGGTGATTAGTGGCGAATTAGATAAAGCCTCATTAGACAAAAAATTCTTCAAGTTCCCAAACTTTTGCCCCGTGATGGTATTATGGCCAAAAATTAAAGAATTTCCAAAGTATTTCCCACCTTTAGGCCCTAGAGTTCCCTTTGACCAAGTTCCCATCAAAAGAGTTCCCTCTTCGCTCTCAGAGCCATCCAGAGCCTTTCTGAGATATTCTGTTTGGTCTTCTGGTGTATAAACCACTGCTTCTGTTGTAACTCCGGGCACATCAATAAAAGCAGCAACAACAGGATTTTGAGTTTTTGCAAGATTGTATTGTCTTTCTATTTCTGACAAAGAAACTTGTTCTTTTATTGATTTTAATTTGGGTTCTGTTGTAGATTGACCTGTTATAAAAAACAGGCCAATTACAATCAGGATATATGAAACAACAATTAACAGTTTATTCACTTTTTTCTCCTTTTGAATCATCATCAGACATATCCGCTATAATGTTATAAACGGCAAAGGATTGGCTATAACTATCAGTAAAGAAATCATAAGAACGAAGAGAATATTTATCAAGGTTTAGGCCTTTGAGTTGCATTTCAATACTTGGAGAAAGCCGAGTGTAATCTCTAGGGTTTGAAATGAATTTAAAGATTCTGCTTTTCACCCCTTGTTCACCTGCCAAAGTATGTGTAAGGTCTTCTTGTAATTTCTTTCTCAGTTCATTGTCACTTGATACAACATAACTAGCATCTGTATTGTACAGCATAGTTTTTTCTGGTGTGTCAGCATATTCAGAAGTTCCTAAATATTGCCGGCCTACATCCATCAATCTTGAATTAGCAGCCTGCTCATCAGTCATGCCTAAAAATGGGTTGTAATTGACTTCAAAACCAGTTTTGTCATGGACATAATTCTTAAAGAATTCATTCATCCAAATATCAAAGTGGAAATATTCTTCTTTGATACGGACGATTACCCAAGAATATATTTTAGAAGTGTTAAATACGACTTCTGAGCCGCTGTCTGTAACATTACCATTATCAAAAGCATCAGGCAAATTACTGTAAGAAGAATTGATGTTTTCACCATAGACAATAGAAGCAGGAATTTTATTTCGCCTAAGAGCAAAGACAATAAAGTTAGATAAGGTTTGATTGTTAATGTTTACAGTATCAATACGGCCAGATACATCTCCAAGAGTTGTTGGCTCTGCTACGAATTTAGAAGCATTAAATGAATTAAACATAGATGCCAGTTTTACTGGCGTTAGCTCATTCATATTAATTTCCCCTAGTTGGGCAGACTTTGTAAGCTGGTCAGTTATTGCCTGTTCTTCTTCTTTGGTTTTGTTATAAGAAAACGTGAGATTTTTGATTTTTCCCTCATCATTTACAGAATACTGATATTTCTTATCAACAAAGAACAAGTCAGGGTTATCCATAAAGACAATGGACATCACTTGTTGTACTTCTTCCTTTGGAAGTGATGTAGCCAACAGATAAGATGTTCTATGTTGTTTTACAGTTTCTAAAATATCATCATACAACTTTTGTTGATTTCCATTTAAGTTGTTCCGGTAGAAAGATACCAACGGGCCACTCTCTTTATTGTTTCGAGCCGAATATTGTCCATTAAAATTCAAGGAAACCCCAGAATTAGAGTTTCCTGAATTATTTGCTGCTTTATTTCCACATGCCCCCAAAACAATAAGGGCAGATGCTGATAAAACGGCAGCTAAAATAGTTTTTTGAAATTTCATATATTTATTCCTCTTCATCATCTTCTTCATCAGAATCAATTTCAAGCAAAATCTTTTGATATGGTTTCTTTTCACTAATTTCTGCAAGCAATCGAACAAGAGAAGTTTCTTCTTTTGTTAGATTTGAAGATGTGCCTTCCATAAGTGAAGAGCTGATACTATTTACAACAGATGCAACAATAGCAAGAATAACAATTTCTTTTGTTTTTGCATCCATCAATTCTAGCTCTTTACCATCTCGAATGTAGTCAATTGCAAAATCAATGTCTTTCAAGTCAAGGTCAACCATATTTTCTGTTACACCCATTGGAAGAACTTCATCATCATTTGCTTGGGCATCAGCAACAGCGTCATAGAGAAGACCAAGAACCTTTTGCAACTGACCATATTTCAAAGCTGTCTCTCTATTGAAAGAACCACTTGGATTCCATTCTTCATAAAATCCATCAAACCAACCATTTTTGCCTTTTTCAGCATCATTGTTTAAGATGTCAATGGTAGTTGCAATGCCTGCCCAATCCATTTCATCATAATCAAATGGTTCGCCCTCTTCAAAAAAGTTGGGAGTGTAGTAATAACTTTCTGGGTCTGCTGCTTCAAGAAGAATTGCCTGAGAAATATGAGCAGGAGCAAACTTAAATACTTCCAACAAAGTATTAATGTTCCAGTTTGACATTTTCTCAATTTCTTCAATATAACTTTGATAGATGAATTTGTTGGCTTCATCTTCTTCAAGTTCAGAAGCTGACTTCAAACCAACAATCAACAATTCTTTTTGCCAGTCTTTCACTTCTCGCAATTCTAGAACTTCTTCATCCTCTTTATATGGCTCATCTTCATCATCATACTGAGACTCTGGAGATGGCTCATACCCCTCTGGGGCTTGTAGTTTCTTACGAGCTTGCTTTTTCTTTTCCTTATTAGCACGCGCAATTCCATCTCCTACAGATGGGTCTTTTTCACGCAATTTGCGGTCAAGATGTTTCTTCTTGCCTAGTAATGACAAGATAAAAATAAGTAACGAGATTGTAAAAATAACAGCTCCTACTAAGAACAAGATATTAATTTTTACATCTCCAATATTTAGATACATAGTTTAATTTCCTTTCTATTGAAGAAGATTACAATTCGTAATCTTCTTTTTTACTTTCTTTTTTATTATTCTCTTTATCTTTATTATTTTCTTTTTTCTGTTTTGATGAATCTTCTTTTTTAGATGATGAGGGTGGCTCAGAAGAAGAACTTTCTTTTGTTGCATCTTCTGTATCAGACAATTCATCTTTCTTAGAAGCCGTATCAAAATATTCAGGCAAGAGAATTGATAAATCAAGATTGCTATTATTTTTAGCTAGGCCAGATAAACTCTTATTTCGTTCAAGAGTAAATGTGTGGCCATTTGTCTTGATTTTAATTTTATTTAATGTGATAGCTTCAACAACTTCAAGAGTTTTATTGTTGGCAACAAATTTACCGTTATCATAAGTATAAGTTTCACTTGAAAACTCATTAGATATATCTTCTGGAATATCTTTTCCAAGAGCAACAGTATTTCCACCAGTAAATGTCATTTTGTACTGAGTGATTGTTGCATTGTCCATTTCTGTAATATCCCAAGAGCCATAGATAACAATATTGCCGTTTAGCATCAATTTATTCGATTCCTTGTAGTTATAGCTCAGAAGTAGATACTGCAATGCCTGATATGGGTCTGTAGCAATATACTGAGTAGCCTTTTGATAATTCAATTCTTTCAATAAGGCAGAAGAGTCTTTAAAATCTGCAATTTCAGATAATTTCTTGATTGCTTCATCCGGTTTTTGTTGCTCAATCAATTCTTTTGATTGTTGATAAAGAACTTCTTTTTCCATTGCTTCTGAGGTCTTATACTTGTATTTTTTCAATAACTTAAAGACTTCAAGGGCTTTAGAGTAATTCTTGTTTTTATACTCTCTTAGGCCAACTAGGTAATGTTGCTCCATTGCTTTAAGCATCAGCTCTTCAGCATCTTGATAACCAACAAGGTAAACGAAGATTTTTACAATAGCTCCATACTTCTTGTTTTTTACTAAAGTTGGATGAGCTTTGTAGGCTGCATTGATAAGTTCTTGCTGGGCGTTTTCGTATTCTCCTGCTTCAATAAAGGCATAGGCAGCTTCTTCCCATTTTTTCTTCTGAGCAAGATACTTCCCTTTTTGGAAAAATACATATTGACGGAGATTATCTGTATTGTGGCCATCAATCGTAATACCTTCCATATCTTTAGCCATTTTTAGAGCTTCATCATATTTTTCTTCCTGAATTAGAAGATTCATTTTAGATAACTTAGCCATCTTACCACTATGACTCTTATCACTCAGCCCTTTTGTTGTAGAGAAATAGTTGTAGGCGCTCTGGTAATTGCCGTTATCAAAGTCTCTTTGGCCTGATGAAGTTAAAAAGAATGGAATGATTCCAAAAATAATAAGGCCAAGAACTGCCAAAATAGCTAAAGTTCCATAAACTGAACGCCTAAAGGTAACTCGTAAGTCTTCTTCAAATTGTTCTGTTGCAGAACTTTCATTATAATCAGTCAGCTTTTCGACTAAACCATCTGCATAATTTGCTAAGGTTTCATTGTTTGCCGTGGCTTCATCTATTTTTAGGACTAGACTAGGATATTTTTCTTTAATCCATTCTAAATTATGAAATTTTAGAAACTTGTTGATATTGAAGAAAGCTTCAATTCTTCTAGTTTCTTCATTATATTCTTGGTCAACTGGTGGTTCTATATATTTAGGGTACATCCCAGAAGAAATTAAAAGGTCTTCAGCATCCTCTTCTTCTAGTAATTTTTTACCCTGTAAATAATTATAGAATGGAATGTATTTCTTATCTAAAAATCTCAATTTTTTCCCCTTTCATTTTTTGAGGTCTTTATTCAATTATATCATATTCTATAAACAAATTAAAAAACTTTTTTGTTTTATAATATAATTTGTAAATGTTTATTTTACAAAAAAATTATTATTTTACAAAAAGAAAGGCTCTTTCAAAAATGAAAGAGAAGGATATAGTAATTATGCTAGAAGAAAAAATTAAAGGATTAAAAGTAGGCGTAGATAACACGGCTGTGCCATTTGCATCGTCATCTGTAGTTGAAATTACAGATGTTGAGTCAGGCGAAACATTCAAATCGTTTTACGACTATAAAAGTCGTATTGCAGATGTAATCAATGGCAAAATTGTAGCTGTATATCCTCATTGGGATTATAGTAAATCAACAAGTCGGCACTTTAATGTGTTTTTGGAAAACTTTGTTGTTGGAGGGTATTCAATTGCTCAAATGACAAGGAAAGAAAAAGAGAAATATTTTGAAGAAAATAATCTCTTTAAAGAACTTCCATAATATATATCAAATCGAAACACCTTTTCAAGGTGTTTTTTGTTGTTTTTATAAAGGAAAATCAACAATTCAAGACTAAAACATGGTATAATAGAGGGAGATAAAACGAATAGGAGAAAAGATTTGAATTTAACCAATAACCAATATGTTCCATTACATGTCCATAGTCATTTTTCATTTTTGGATGGCCTTGCCTCTGTTGATGACATTGTATCTAGAGCACAAGAAATTGGAGCGCCAGCTATTGCTTTAACTGACCACGGAAACATGCACGGGGCTGCAAAGTTTTATCACACAGCGAAATCAAAAGGTATTAAACCTATTATTGGTTGTGAAATGTATTTTTCTTTAGATGGCCGACTAATCAAAGAACGAGATAGATACGGCAAACCATATTATCATTTGATTGTTTTGGCTAAAAATAATAAAGGCCTTGAAAACCTCTATCAACTTAATGGTATTTCTTGGGAAGAAAAATCGTATTATTACAAACCTCGTATTGATTTTGAGGTTCTTGAAGAGTATTCTGAGGGATTAATTGTAACTTCTGCCTGTATTGGCGGCCCAACTATTCAAATGCTTTTAAAGGATAGTTATGAAAAATCAAAACAAGTCACACAAAAATTTGTTGATATTTTTGGTGATGATTTTTATATTGAATTACAAG
Organism: uncultured Gemella sp.; assembly: GCA_938046645.1. GTDB lineage: Bacteria > Bacillota > Bacilli > Staphylococcales > Gemellaceae > Gemella. The sequence continues at coordinate 54,469 of CALIWM010000189.1, forward strand.
ACCACGGATTGCCAGAGCAAAAGGAAACAAATCCTTTGTTGATGAAAATGGCTAAAGAATTGGGTGTAAAGACTATCATCACAAATGATTCTCACTATGCCCGAAAAGAAGATGCTGAATACCAAGATGTTCTTTTAGCAATCAGTCAGAATAAACCGTTAAATGACCCTGACCGCATGAGATTTGAGAATAATGAATTTTATATCAAGTCTCTTGATGAGCTAAAAGAAGTTTTTAAAGAAAAAAAGTATGATGAATCTTTAACTAATACTTTAGAAATTGCTGATAAGTGTAATGTGGACATGGATGTCCATGACCACTATCTGCCTAAAGTTCAAGTTCCAGATGGTTTCAAAGACAATAAAGAATATTTTGAAGCCGTTTGTCGCCAAGGCATTGAAGACCTTTTTGAGGACGGAGCTTGGACAGAAGAATATGAGAAACAATTACAGTATGAATTAGAAGTTATTGACTCTATGGGATTTAATGATTATTTCTTAATCGTTTCAGACTTTATTCGTTGGGCTAAAGAAAATGATATTTCTATTGGGCCGGGCCGTGGCTCTGCTGCCGGCTCTCTAGCTGCCTATGTTTCTAAGATTACTAGTATTGACCCTATTGAATCTGGCCTTTATTTTGAGCGTTTCTTGAACCCAGAGCGTGTTGAGCTTCCTGATGTGGATATTGACATTGAACAAGAGCGCCGGCAAGATGTAGCTGAATATCTTCGTAAGAAATATGGTTATGCCAATACAGCCAACATTGCAACCATTACGTTATTGAAAGCAAAAAATGCTCTAGCTGATGTTATGCGTGTATTTGAAATTGAAGCACAGGAAAGCCTTAAAGTTACCAAGATGATTCCGGATGATATGGCTGACCTATCTCTAAAAGAGTTATATAATTCTTTGCCTGAGTTTCGTGATAAAATTGATTCCAACGAAACATTCAAGAATGTATTTGATATTGCATCTCGCTTATTAGGTACACCTCGTAATACAGGTATTCATGCTGCTGGACTAATTATTGCTGACAACCCTATTACTAATTATGCTCCAGTTTTTGAAACAGATGATAAAAAGACTGGCCTTAGAACAAAGGTTTGTCAGTTTGAAAAGAAAATGGCTGAAAAGTCTGGACTTGTAAAAATGGATTTGCTTGGTCTTCAGACTTTAGATATTATCAAGAAGACCCAAACTGCCATTAATAAAAACAGGCCTGCCAACAATCAATTTGATATTGAAAAAATTCCTTTGGATGACCCTAATGTTTATGAGGTTTTCGCCAAGGGAGATACCACCAATGTCTTCCAGTTTGAAAGTGACGGGATGAAATCAAGTCTTAAAAAACTTCATCCTGAAAAGATGGTAGACTTAATTGCCATGAACGCCTTATATAGGCCCGGCCCAATTGCTTATATTGATGAATACATTCAAAACAAGTACAACCCTAGCCAAATCGAATATGAACATCCGTTATTAAAACCAATTCTGGAAGAAACTTATGGAATCATTACTTTCCAAGAGCAGGTTATGAAAATCTTCCAAGAACTAGCAGGTTTCCCTCTCGGCCGAGCTGACCTTGTACGCCGAGCAATTGGTAAAAAAGATAAAGCAACAATGGAGCAAGAATTAAAAATTCTTAAAGAGGGAAATACAGAATTAGGCATTGTTGGTGCACGCGCTAATGGAGTGCCTGATGATGTGACTGATAGTGTTATCAAAAAGATTGAAACTTTTGCAGAGTACGCCTTTAACAAGGCTCATGCTGCATGTTATTCTAATCTTGCTTATAAAACGGCTTATCTTAAACATTATTATCCTGCCGAGTTTATGGCTGCCAATCTCACTCTTGCTCTTAACAATGCCAAAGACTTGAAAAAATATATTGGAATTACCAAAAGCGCTATGAAGATTAAGATTCTTCCGCCAGACATCAATAAATCCACTAGAGATTTTGAAAAAACAGATGATGGTATTGTAGTGTCACTTCAAGGTATTGATGGTATTGGAGAAAAAGTTGCTCGTAAGATTGTTCAAGAGCGTGAAGAAAATGGACTATTCAAAAATTTAGAAGATTTTTGTTTTAGAATGTTTTCTAATGGTGTAGGAAAGGGAAATGTTAAAGTCCTTGTTGAATCAGGAGCTTTTGATTTCACAGGCCTAACCAGAAATACAATGCTTTCTCAAATCTCTATGTATGAAGAAGCCTATAAGAGCTTAGATATGGGAAACTTTAATGCCGGCTCTTTGTTTAATTTGACTACAGAAAAATCAGTCTTTGAGTTATTCTATTCACAAGAAGACTTAAACCCTCATTTAGAAGATTCTCCTAAAGAAATTGTTTTATGGGAAAAGAAGAATTTGAAAATTCTTTTAACCTATAATCCACTTGATGATTATATGGGTACGATTAGCGTTCCTTATGTTCATACAGTAGAGTCTCTTGAAGCTGAGTTTATTAAAGGCAACATTCAAGAAAAACAAAAAGTTCTTTTGATTGGTATGGCCGGGGAATACGAGGAATTACTAGCTAAGAGTGGTAATCGTTATGCTAAGATTGCTTTTGAGGGAACTGAATCAACAGTTGAGTTAATGGTGTTTAAAAAGCAACTCGAAGAAATTCGAGGAAGCTTTATGACCACAAAGACTAATGAGGTTTGCCTGATTTTTGCTGAAGTTAATAATGATGAAAGATTTAGTATTAATTTGAAGAAATACTTCCCTGCCGGAAGTTTTGCCTTAATAACAAAAGAAGAGGCTAACAACAGATTAATGGGCTTACTTTCTGATAAGGAATTGAGAGCTGCTAAAAAATATGGCTCAGAAAGAAGAATTGAAACTATTCAGCAATCCCATCATGATATTTATGTTTTGTTGGATTTTGAGCAGAATGATTCTTATTTCAAAGAAGATGGCTCTGAAACAAGTCTTTTAAGCCAAAAAATATCAAGTGTTTACGCAAAATTGTACTCTTATTCAAACGGCCATTCATCAGTATATCTTTGTTATCCAGATGGAAAAACTAAGAAAATGTGTGGAATTTCTGTTGTTGGAGATTATACTGTACTAGATTTAATTAAAAAAGAACTTGGGGTGTCCAAAGTTCTTACTAGATAAAATAAAAAAGAACACCTTTAATAGGTGTCTTTTTGTTTTAGTTAAATTGAAATTATTCAATATAACTGTTGTAAACTGTTAAACAAAGAACTCCTTCTTCATTAACATTCACTAAAATTGGATATTGTTCACCGCTCATAGGGTATGAGCCATATCCTACATCTTGAAGAGCTTTAACCATATCTTTGAATTTCTCAAAAGATGTGTGGCCGTCAATATATTTTTCTTTGTCAGTAGAATACATAGTTGCTATATCTACATAATCTGCAACAATCTTAGAAATGTCATCTGAAAAATCGCTCTTGAATTCATCATCAATTAATGTTGAGGTTAAGTGGAATCTCATGGGTTCGTCCTTTCAACTTTTAATAATGATTAAAGGAAATATTAGTAACAACATTATTGTCATCTACCTCAATTTCCAGTTCAACATAGTAAACATACCCATCATTACGATAATGATAACGCCATTCATCTTGAGGATTAAATGTAGCTTTTTGTCCAACTTCTAAATCCCAATAAGGACACTCTGGATTTGTTAGATTTTTTACAAACCAGAACATATCAGCATCACTATCTTGCTTATCAAGACTTTTGACAATTCCTTGGTAGAACTTTTCTACATTTTCATTTTTGAAAGAAATGTTTTCCAAGAAGTCATCAAATCGACTTCGAACCTCTCCTGCCAAATCATCAAGCTTGTTGATTTTTGCGGCAATTTCTTTGCTTAGTTTTTGTAATTTTTTGGTCATGGTGTGACCCTCCTTTAGATAATTAATTTGTTGTAAAAATAATTGTAAAATTAAAATGTTTTACAAACTATATTATAAAACAAATAAAAATAAAAGCCTTGGGAAACCCAAAGCTTTTATCATAAAGAAACTAAATTATTTCTTGCGGCGTTTGAACAATGTTCCACCACCAAGGCCGAGGGCAGCCAAGCCACCTGCAAATTGCATACCGATAGCTTCAGCACCAGTCTTAGGAAGTTCTTTGTTTTGAACTTTTGGTTTTTCAACTGGCTTTTCTGCTGGTTTTTCTGGTTCTGGTGTTGGTGGAACTTCTTTCTTCTTGTAAACATGGTTTACGTCACCATTTTGAAGCGGAATAGTATTTACATATTCCCAACCATCAATATCTTTCTTAGGTTGTACACCATCCACAGTCTCATCAATCTTGTTACCTTCGGTATCAACAAATGATGTCTTCATGAGGTGGTAAACATAAGTTTTGATATTGTCATGTTCTTCATTGTACAAGAATTTGTAGTTGTCAAAGTCTTTCTTTTCGTGGAACTTGTTATCTGTAACACTTTCAGCAAGTTCATCACCTTGTCCATCTCCATCACCATCTACATCAGAAATGTAACGAGTTTGAAGAAGTTTTTCGTAGTAGTAAGTAACTTTCTTGCTAGTGCCATCTGGGAATGTGCCAGTGGTGTCACCCTCTACTTTAAGGAAGCGCCATCCCGGAACATCTTTTTGGTCAGTCTTGTAAGAATCTTTTACAGAGCCATTGAATGTTACTGTATCAGCAATGGATTTTTGTTCTCCATTTTCATCCTTATTGATGTCCTTGTAGAATACTTGGACACTTCCGCGTTTCAAACGGTAAACGTGAGTAACATTGCCATTTTTATCTGGCTTGCTTGTTACATACTCATAGTTTTTATCTTTGAGTTCTTCTTTACCTTTTACAGAATTTCCTGTGTATTCTTTAAGAAGAGAGTTGCCATTTTCATCTTTCCAAGAAGTCTTGTAAAGACGTTCATATTGGTAAACAACATCAAGGATTTTATCTTGTTTAACTTGTCCATTTTCAGGAGCAGAACCTTGCTTCAAGCCCTTGAATCCATACAAGTCACCAGTTGGAGTTGTGATTGTTTGGTTATCAGCTTTCAACTTGCGAGCATCATAGACAGGTGTTGCTTGATTGAACTTGCCCAAAGGAAGAACAGATTTAGCATAATCAAAAATTACAGCTTTATCTTTTACAGCTTTGCCTTTAGTGTCTTCAAAGTGAACATTAACTCCATAGTTCACCATTGACTTTTCAAGGTCAATTTCTTTTGTTTTCTTATAAACAAAAGTTACAGTCTTAGTTTTCTTAGCTTCTACTTTGCCAGTTTCAGCAGCAGAACCTTGTTTCAGGCCAACATATTGACGCTTGAAGTTGTAAGACTTAGTTCCCTCTTTCTTAGTAGAAAGGATTTTGTCAGCAAGTTTAGATGCAGCATAATCTTCACCTTGAACAGCTTTGTCTTTGATAAGAGCTTCACCATTCTTGAGACCATCTGCCTCAGCTTCTGTCAATGGAGTACCATCATCCCATTCATGTTTAACTTTTACATTACCAACAAGTTTTTTGTAGTAGTAAGTAACAGTCTTACCTTGGTTTGAAAGCTTGCCTTTTGTATCGCCATCTACACGAACAAATTCAAAGTTTTGAACATCTTTTTGAGTGGTAGTGTAATCATCACCCTCATTACCATTGATAGTTTCTGGGGTAGCAACTTCTTCAGATGGATTTTCAATGTTTACATACTTAACATTAACAGGTGCAGCAGTTACAGTGTTCTTGTGGAAATCAATTTCAAATTCACCGTTTTTAGGTGGCACTGGAACTTCTGTGTTTGATACAGAACGTGTATTGATAGCCAACCATTGTGCTGAACCATGATTTCCCCAATCAAATTCAATTGATTTGTTTGCACGTCCTGCAATAGCCCCAACATAAGCATGTTTTAGAGATAGGTCATCCCATCTTCCATCAGGAGCGCCCTGCTCGCGAGCAATGTCTTCCAAACTCTTGTTGTTAAAGTTTGTAACCTTGCCATTTTGTTCTGTAATACCCGAACCATTGATAGGGATATAACGTCCATTGAAGTTTGCCACATATTCACCTTGACCACCTTGGGAATTCAAACTTGCAAAAGAGATAAGAGCTGGATTATCTTCTGTAATGAAGATTTCTTGACCATTCTCATCAAAATATTGAATTTTAGTGGTGAATCTAAAATCAGGCAAACGCCCAAAATCTTCACCATTTGTCCAAGCATGTGCAAACATTGTTACTGTCGGGTCTTGTAGGAATTGCAATGCAACTTGTCTGAGAGGCCCTGCGGTTTCTTTAAGAGTGGTAGTGAATTTTACACTTGCAATCTTTTTGCCCATGTAAGAGCTGTTTTCAAGATTGGTATAAGTAGCTGTTACACTATCACCCACACGCATCAACATTGCATGGTCTGCAACTTCATCAGTTGTGTAAGTTCCAGCACCAGAGCCTTCATAGTTCAATCTGTTTGGATTACGCCATTTTACATTCGGCTCCATTTCAGCATTTGTCCAATCATCTTTTGAAACCATATGCTGACCTGAAATGGTTACTTTAGCGTTTGGCTCAGATTCAAAAATCAAGTTTTTAGGAACAACTTCTGAAAGATAGCCCGGCTTAGTTTTGTTTTCTTCAGCAACCTTTGTTTGTTGGTCGTATTTTTCTTTAGCTTTCTTATAAGATTCTACAGTCCGACGAATATTGGCAATTTGTTCTTTTTGGTCTGCATCTGCTTCAGTACGATTTTCCTTATGAGTTGAGGCTTGTTCATTTACATTCAGCCCCAAAGCTTTAGCCTCATTAAGCAAATCTTGCAATTCTTGGCTTTGGTACTGTTCAGCAGCAAAAACTTGTGTAGCACTCATAGTCTGAACCAAACCAACTCCGACAGTTGATACAGCTCCAGTCATAAGAGCTTTCTTCAAGTTAATATTTCTGTTTTTCTTTTTCATTAAAAAACCTTGAACCTTTCTTTAATTTTGTTTAATTTGGTTTTTATTAATAGAGTTGAAATGAGTTAGAAACTCACCTGAAACACTATTTCAATAAATAGTATATAGCATTTTTACAAAATGTCAAAGAAAAACGAAAAAAAGTTTTCAGAAACAATCTAAAAACTTTATTTTCTTTCTATTTGTTTATTTTAAAGTTCCAGTAAATGTAATTACAAAGTGGTCACTTTCCCAGTTTGGTTCATCTGCCGGAATAAAACCTAACTGAAGTTTCATAATTACTGTTCGTGAATCAGGATTTCGAATAATTGTTCTATTGTTTACAAATAGATGTTTTTTCTTTGGATGATTAAAATTCTTCATTTGCAAATCAGGAACATAGAAAATATTCGCATATTCATTGATTGTTGCATCAATAATTCCTTTTAAGTTATCAGAATAATAATTATTAATGTAATAACAAATGCCAGAAACTGTTTTCTTTTCCCTTGGTAGACCAGAAATAGTTTCATTCATGACGGCATGGTCAAAGTTGTAAGATTCATAAAGAAATTCATCTTTTTCAAAAATTTCAAATTCTTGTTTGATAAGGTCAGTGATTTCTTCTCTTATTAAATCTTTTACACTTTTTACCAGTTTTGGATTTTGATTTTTACTTCTCTCAATAAAGACTACGAAAGGAGCTTTTGTTTGAAGATTTGTTTCTTTGGGTTGTTTGTTTTTCATATTAATTCGATTTCCTTTTTCTATTTATTTTTTCTATTAGAAATTTCTTGAACAATTTTGTCAGCAACATCTAGGCCAATACATTTTTTGTAATTATCAAACATCTTGGCAGATTCTTGTTTGTATTTTTCTATTGGCTTAATTTGGCTCATGTATGTTCCATTTACCATGTCTTTCATGTTTTGCATGGAAACAATGTATTGCCGCCAGTTTTCATCAATAGAATCTAACAACATTTTTTGGTGATTAAAGGCGTTATAGTTATTATTGACTATATCAATCACATCTTCATATAGAGACTCAACTAAAAGCTTTTTATTCACTTTTTTACCTGAATCTGAAATCGGGATTTCTTTATCAAAAACATCTAGATAGAAGTCCTGATAATCTCTAACAGTTTTAGCGAACACCTTTTTTCTCAACTCTTTATTTTTTAAATCCTTATTGCTTTCAGAAAGCTCAACAAGATTTTTTCTAAAGAGTTCATTCCATTTTTCTAAAGCGAAATTATGGATTCCTTGCTCAACAAGCTCATCATATTTGTCCACAACATCTTTTTGGTCTAAAACATCATTGCGGAATTTATAGACTGATTTGCGTTGGAGATTATCCACTTCGTCAAATTCAAGTGTCTGTTTTCGCTGCTCATAAGAGTTCAACTCAATATTTTTTTGAAGTTTCTCTATCTGAGTAACCACATAGGCTTTATCAGACTTTTCTTGTTTATCAGGGTTCTTTTTAAGAATTTTAAATTTCTTATTTTTTGCTTCTTCATTATTAAGAGCTTCTAGCAAAATCCCTCTAAAAGCTTCTCTGGCATGAGGTTGAATACTGTTTAGCAATTCATCATCTACAGAGATAAAGAACTTAGAGCCGCCGGGTTCTCCTTGCCGTCCTGCTCGGCCTCGAAGTTGGTCATCTACACGTTTTGAATTGGAAAGTTCTGTACCAATAACATATAGGCCACCAGCTTCCAGAACATTTTTGCGGTCAATCTTACACTTAGTTTCAACGTCTGCTAGGCGTTTATGGTATCTTTCGGCCAAAAGCCTAATCTTAACGTCATAATCCACATTGTCCATATTGGCTGAAATGGCTTGAACAATATCTTGAGAAGAATATCCTTGATTAAGCAGCTCATACCGAACTAGATAATCCGGGTTTCCGCCCATAAGAATATCTGTACCTCGGCCGGCCATATTAGTTGCAATTGTAATAGCAGAACTCTTACCTGCTTGGGCAACAATATAAGATTCTTTTTCTACTTCTTTGGCGTTGAGAACTCTGTGATGCATCCCTACATCTGAGAACATTTTGCTAAGAATTAAAGATTTATTGATGGACGAAGTTCCAATCAAGACTGGGCGGCCCGTAGCAATGACCTCTTTTGTCTTTTGGATAACAGCTTTGAACTTTTCTTCTTCTGATGCAAAAACCTCAGATTTTTCATCAACTCGAATAACAGGTTTGCTCAAAGGAACATTTACCACATCAGTAAAGTAAGTTTCTTTAAACTCTTTTCTTTCTCCAATAACTGTTCCTGACATACCAGAAATTTTGTCATAGAGTCGGAAAAAGTTTTGAATGGTAATAGTAGCCGTTGTATCACTCTCAGGATTAATTTTTACACCCTCTTTGGCTTCTAACGCCTGATGCAGTCCATCTGAGTATTGCCGGCCATCCATTTTACGGCCTGTGAATTCATCCACAATAACAATTTCACCATTTTGAACAACATAATTTTTATCTTTTTCAAATGTGGCTACAGCTCTTAGTGCTGCAATCATGTGATGATAGATGATGGCATTTTCAGGACTAGAAAGGCTTCCTCGTAGTTTAAAAGACTTCTTGATGCGCTGCACGCCCTTATCTGTGATAACAATACTGTTGTTTTTAGGGTCTACTCGGTAGTGACAGTTATCATTAATTAATTCTTCTTTTTCAATTAAATCAATTTTTTTAACCTTAGATACATCCACCAAATCAGGCCCTCTACGAAGATTTTTGGCAACTTGATTAGCTAGTTTATACATCACTTCTTTTTCCCCAGCCTCTGCTGAGATAATCAAAGGCGTTTTAGCTTCATCAATCAAGATAGAGTCTGCCTCGTCTACAATACAGTAGTTAAGAGCTGTTTGAACACGCTCAGAAGCATCTTTGACCATATTGTCTTTAAGGTAATCAAAACCAAACTCTGAGTTGATGCCATAAATGATATTTTCTTGATAGGCCTTTCTACGAGTTCCATCTGGCATATTAGGCCAAATACGCCCAACAGTCAGCCCAAAGAAATTAAACACTACGCCCATTTCTTCTGAGTCACGTTTGGCTAGATAATCATTAACAGTGATGATGTGGACTTTTTTACCACCAAAGGTATTCACATAGGCCGGCAAAATACTTGTCAATGTTTTGCCTGAACCAGTATACATTTCTGCAACAACGCCGTAATGGAGCAGCAAACCACCAACAACTTGATAATCATAGTGGAATTTACCCAAAAGTCGGAATGTTACTTCTCGGCCATAAGCAAAAGCATTAACAACAAAATCATCAGTATTTCCATTGTTTTCGTACTGAGATTCTAGGGAAGATTGGTATTCTTTTAATTCAGAATCGCTCATAGAACGAAAAAAATCTTTTTTGGAATTAATCTTTTTTAACATCCGATTAGCTTTAATCAACATTTTTGATTTCACTCTAAATATAATTCTCCTTTTCTTTTGTTGATAATTCTATTATATCAAAAAACACAAAAAAGAGCTAGATAAATCTAACTCTTAGGAATGTTTTTCAGTAGTCCGGAAAGCTTTGCTACAAGGACTTTGTTGACTGAATTTGGTTTCACTTCAACAACTAAATGTTGGATGAAATCTGATTGGCCATAAAGAATGAATCCCAGTCGTTTCGCACCATTTTCATCTTTGAAAACAGCAACATCAGCTCCGTTTTTAATGTCAAAACGCTGAATAAAATCCTCAACTTCACTAATAGTCATCATATGACTATTTTCCTCAATCAAGTCTTTGTCCAAAACTTCTACATTTGCATCATAACAATATTGTGAAAGGAAATCAAAAACAAGTTCCATTTCATTATTGTGTTGCCGCTCTTTTTCTTCTGCGATACCATTTGCTGAGACAGTATTTAAAGTGATATATTCCATATCTTTTCTCCTTTTTTGTAAAAAATAAAATTAATTAATTGTAAAAATGAATTAATTACATAATCTATTATAAAGAAGAACAATAAAACAAAAAAGCCATGTAATACTACATGACCTTTATTTTATCTTCTCCGTCGTCTACGTCTAGATGTTCCCAGAACAGATAGTTCGTACCGAGAAGATTCTGGTTTTTCAGTTTCTTGTGGTATTTCTGGCTCAACAGGCTCTTCTTGTGTTGGATTTAAAACAGATTTTAGGATTTCTTGTTTTAAAGTCTCATGAGCTGCCGGGCCTTGAATAGAGATATTTGAATCTGACACAACATTTTGTAAATCTTCTAAAGTATTAATAACAATTGGGCCATCACTTTCCTCAGTAGTTGTATTAACAACTTCCTCATTGACTTCTGGATTATCTTCTTCTAAGAACTCTGCTGTTGCTTCTTCCTCTTGAATATCACCATTAACAACCTCTTCTTCTCCATTTACTTGAATAGGAATGGTTGTATATGCTGAACTTCTAGGGATAATAACTTCTAAGTTATATACACCAGCTTCTGACTTATCATAAAATCCAACCAAATTGTATTCTAATAGCCGGCCCTCATGGTCTTCCACTCGAATATTTAAGTATTTCTTAACTTCTGACAATGGAGTATTCAATGGAACTGTATACATTGACCCATCTCGTGGATATTCATAAAGGAATTTAGGAGATTCTAGAACTTTCACTCGCAAATCAATTGTTTTAAATCCATTAGACAAGTGAATTGTGTGTTCTCCGGGGATAAGAAATTCATAATTGATAGCATCAAATACTTCTTCATCACCAGAAACTTCTAGGTTCAAATTGCCTTGAATATATTTTCCAAGTTCTAAAGGTTCTTCAACATAAACAATAGGCCGGCCAACTACTTTAAATTTCTTAGTTTCATCTTCAATGACAAGCACCTTGCGAGATTTAATAACTGAAAGGCCGCCTGAATCTGTTACACTGTAACGAACATCTTGCTCACCTAAAACATCAGTGTCTACAGTATCAAGAATTTGAATTTCTGATGTTAAATCACCATCATCTTCATCAAAAGCTTCAACGCCTACTAGAAGCTCTTCTTGTAACACTTCTTTTCCTTGAATCACATGGATTTGTTCCTTTTTAAAGGTAATAACAGGAGGTGTGTTGATTTTTTCTAAAAGGTTAATAGCGCCTTTAATGTTTTCAACTGCTTCATTAATCTGCTCTTGTTTTAATTCATCAACATTAATTAATGTCACTGTTTTTCCGGCATTGACTGCCTTTTCAAGAATATCAATATTGAGATATTTGTCTCGTTTTTTAAGATATTCATCAGCAGATGCAAGAACTTGATGCAAGCTCTCCAAAGTAATTGCTTCAACTGTGATTTTGAAATTTTTGTTTTGATTTGGCTCTGTTGGGTGAGTTGGGTCTACAATTGAAATAAATACACTGGAACTTCCAATTTCTTCCGCTTTACCAGAAAGAGCTTTTGTATCGTAATCAATATAAAACCCTTTTGGAAGTTTTGTACTGGCCACCATTGCATTTTCATTATCTGTCAATGGAATATGAACAACATCACCAAAATGAAAAACTAGCGGTTCTTCATATAGAGGCAATGAGAGAACTTCTTTTTGTTTCTTCTTAGGTTGCCTTGCCTCCTCAATTGAGAATTCAATAACAATTTTTTCTGTAGTAGTATTAATCATGGTGACAAAATCACCAGATTCTTCAGGTGTTCCCTCAATAGAGTCTGCTTCAAAGTATAGGCCATCAGGCATACCTTTAATACTAATTACATCATCAGATGTAATATATCTAGGCTCACAAGGAACGCCTTCTTCTAGGTTGAAAGCAAAGTTGCGAAATGCTTGTGACATCTGTTAGTCTCCTTTTTTTAAGTTTTAAATTAATTTATTGAATAACTCAATTATATCACAAAAACAACAAAAAAGAAACGAATTCACTATCGCTTCTTTCTGTTATTTGGTCTTACTCCTTTAATTCCTTAATCCTGTCTGCTGCTCGATTTACAGCATCTGTATAAGGTGTGTCTAGCTCCTGAATTTCAATAGATAATTGATTGTATGGAATGATGGAAACGTGAGAGCTGTCTACAGTATTTTTCCAAATTGACCATGCGTCATGGATTTCTTCGTTGGTAATTGGAGTTCCTGTAGAAGCAGAAGTGCAAGCAAGACTCAAATAACAAGAGAACAACACTTCTGGCAACTCTTCATTCAGCTCTTCTTTCAAAATCGCTTCTCTTTTCAACATATAATTTGATTTCTTTGTCATTATAGATATTCCTTTCTAATTTCAGCCCAAGTTTCAGGCTTAGAATAATCTGGTGCACCATAAGCCTTATCATCAAAATAAACTGAAGCATTAACTTTAGGTGAGCCAATAGGGTAAATACTTGTGAACCAATTTGAGTGTTCATTGAATTTGACATTTGGGTTTAGCCCATATTCATCAATCAAGACACGTTTAACAACGTTAAGATTGTCACCTCCACGCGCCGTCCAGATAATAGCCTCATATCCAAATTTAATCATATCATTAATACATTCAATAGCTCCATCAAAAGGCACACTACAATCCGGATATTCTTCTTTCCAGATTGTTCCATCTAAATCAATTGCAATAACTGGATGAGTGTTAGGATTCTTTTTAATCATAATTCCTCTTTCTAATTCATTCATTAATTACATCTCTCAGCAGCCGAATAACACGAACAACCTCAGTTTCGTTTTCACTGTCTGACATTTCTACAATGTTATATTTGTAAGCCAGTTCTTTCAGGTCTTTTTTTAGTTCTTCATCTTTTTTAGATGCAATTACTTCCATATTAGGGATAATCCAAGTTTTTTGCGCCCTTGCCTTACCCTCTTTTTGTAAAATTACAAGACCTTCTTCTTCTAGCTCTTTTGCAGCATTAAGAATATCCTTATGTGTAATTTCAGGAGGAATGTTGTATTCTTCTTTTTCTGCATCTATTGTCTTTTCAGATTGCTTAGTATAAGCATTTTCTACGACAATTTCGAGAATTTTTTTCTTTAAATCAATCTTCATTAATGATTGTCCTTTCTTTCAATTAATAATACAATTATATCACTTTTCTCAGATAAAACAAAAAAGAAAAGCACCTTATTTGATTATAAAGTGCTTTAAATATCTTGATAATTAATACCCATCATAAGTATATGTTCCCCACTCTTTAAGTAGGTTTTTAATACTTCCAGAATAACGCTTAACTAGTTGGTTTTTAACAAAATTTTGATGACTTTCTGGTGTTTTTTGTCCAGCATAACCATCTCCTGTTTGTCCAAAACCACCATCTTCAATACGAGATAGGACTGCAACCGCCTCGGCCGTAGTCAAGGCATCAATTTTTGCATCAATCCCATTGGCTTCATGAAAGTTTTTCCCGTTTTTATGGTCAGGAATAGCCGACAACAAACGAATGACTTCCTCAGCAGCAGCGCTGTATCGTTCAACAAGTAAACCATCAGGCCCAAATTCAGGAATACCATTCTTTGACCGTTCTTCAGCTTCTTTCTTCTTTCTCTCTTCTTCAGCGGCCTTGGCCTTTTCTGCTTTCTTTTTGGAAATTTCAGTTTGAAGAGAAGAAATAGAATTTGACACCTCAGTTTCCTTGTTGGTCAAAGTTTTGATTTCTTTTTCCTGTTTTTCTTTTACTTCATTATTTTCTTGAATAGATTTTTCTAAAGTTTCTTTTTCCTTTAGAGTTTTATCATGATTTTCAATTTTAACACTTAAAGATTTGATATTTGATTTCAAGTCTTTAGAGTCTTTCATGACTGGATGCTCTTTTTCAAGATATTGAAGAATGACAGAAGAGTTTGTGTCAGCTTTCACATTAGAAGAAATAACTGGCAAGGCCAAAATGGCAATACCAGTCATTATTAAAATTTTATTTGATTTCAATCTTTTAATACCCCCATGCACTCAGGCCTTGTGCAGAATAAGCACGATAAGCAGCTTGAATTTGGTCTTCAACTGTTGCTGTAGAACCCCAACCGGGCATTGTCTGAAACAGTCCACTAGCACCTGATGGATTATAAGCATCCACCTGACCATTAGATTCACGGGCAATAATATGCTCCCATGTTGAAGATGGAACTCCAGTTAATTCAGACATTTTTTGAGCAGCATATAGGCCTTGCTCTCCTGCTGTGTTCCCATTAGCCAAACGGACAGAGCCTGCCGGCTGACTAGGGGCAGCAGAAGTTGTTGATGAATTATTTTGAAAAGTTTGAGAGGTTTTCTTTTTGGCCTCTTCTTGCTTCTTCTTTTCTTCATCTTGTTTTTTCTTTGCTTCTTCCTGAGCCTTTTTGGCATTTTCTTTCTCAGTCTTCTTGCCCAAAGTCTTATCTTTCAATTCTTGGATTTCTGTTGTCAGCTTATTTTCTTTAGCTTGTAAATCCAACAATTCAGCTTCCATAGAATTTTTTGAAGCTAGTTCTTTATCTAGCTCTTTTTGAGCATCAGAATTTTTTGATACAATCTTCTTGTATTCTTTAAACTCTTTTTCCAAAACATCATGTTCTTTTTTAAGTTCTTGATGTTTTTTGATAATTGGGTGTGTTTTTTCTAGGTTAAAGTCAACTTGCTCCTTTGCGGAAACAATCTGACTAGAGAGCATTGCTGCTCCCAACATTAAGCAAGAAATAGTTTTAATGTGTGTTACTTTCATAAATCACCTTTCTTACTTATTCAACTCTTTAAGCTCCTCTTCGAGCTTTTTCTTTTCTGTTTCAAGATTGGCAACCTTAGCTTTCTTGTCAGTTAAAGTTTTTTCAACTTCCTTGACTTCTTTTTCTGCCTTAGTTTTTTCTTCAGCCTTTTTCTTAGAAACTTCCTTGATTTTCTTTACAGATGTATCAAGTTCTTTCTTCTTTTCATCAATAGCTTTTTTGGCAGCTTCTACTTTCTTCTGATAAGTATAGTTATTGTATGCAGCTACACTAGCTCCACCAATAATAAAAGCAACAATAATAGCTAGGATTGTTAAAGATTTCTTATGGCTTTTCTTTTCAATCTTGTCCGACATGGTTAATATCTCCTTGTTTAAAAAAATTTTGATTTACATAGTGTCACTTAACACTGTTATTATTGTACCATAAATGGCCTAAAAGTACATTACAAAAATAATACTTTATTTTCTTACTGTAACAAAAAATAACAGAATGGTCTAGTGATTTGTTTTGATTTATTACACATCAAAATATAAAAAACAAAGACACTAGAATTTCTAGCATCTTTATCAAAATAATATTTTTACTCTGTTTTTATCAATCCACCATCAACAAGATTCTTTATCAGTTGACCTAAAGGACTATTGTAATCAATGGTCTGATTTTGACCATTCACAGAAATAGTAATATTTTGTCCTTCAACAATATTCCCAACAAGTTTTACATCACCTGCTGACACCCATTGTCCATTTGGCAATTGAATTGATAAAACTCCATTGTCAAAACGTGTATTGTTCTTTACTTGTTCAACAGGTAAAGAATTTAATAGACGTTGAGCATGTTGAACCGGCACATTGATTGCATTGCTCCAAGAATATCCCAGACCATACACCAAGAATAAAACCAGAATAATCCCCCATTTAATAATTCCTCGTATCTTCTTAATTATCCACCCTACCACAATAAGGATTAAGAATAACGAGATGATTTGACCAATTGTAATCATGGCAATCTCCTTTTTATTTTATATTTCTTTCACTAATTATTATATTCATATTCCTTAGAAAAAGCAAAAAAGACCAAGATGGTCTTTTTAAATCATGTTGTTTTCCACCAAAAATCTTTTCTTACTTTCGTTATCGGGTTTTAACAAAAGTGTTTCCGGTTTATTTGTCACAAAAGCAGTTGTAACAAGAGTAGCTAATGTTTTGCTAATTTGATAACCACCAACTCCGGAAAGAAGCTTTTTCCTAATGGCTGGCTTCAAGTCATCAATGTTAGCATAGATTTCCTCTACATTCTTATATGTAGACAAAAGCTCCAAGGCGGTCTTGTCTCCAATGCCTTCGACACCCTTAATATTGTCAGATGTATCGCCAGCAAGAGCTTTGAAATCCACAATGTTGTCAGGTGTGTAGCCAAATTCAGTTTCACAGTCATGACGAGAAACTGTCAGAACTTCTGAAAAACCTTTTTTGGGAAATTCCATCACAACATTTGGGAACTTCAAGAGCTGAAGCAAATCATGGTCACTTGATATAATGTGAATTCTATCAAAAGACTCATGAACTTGATAAAGAAGAGAACCTATAAGGTCATCTGCCTCTAGCATATTGTCTTGCAAAATAGAATATCCCATTAATCTAGATAATTCTTGGACATAAGGCTTTTGTCTGCGAAAGTCCTCATCTTTAGAGCCTCTATGACCCTTGTAATCAGGATAAAGCAGCTTTCTAAAGGAATATCCATCACCATCAAAAGCAATAAAGCCATGAGTGGGATTATATCTATTTTGAATTCCTTTTAAAAATTTTCCAAAACCCCAGACCATATTCATGGGAACACCCTCTGGATTTCTTTTTCCATTTGATTTAAAAGCATGGTAAGCTCGGTTCATCAGTGAATTTCCATCAATCAAAACTAATGTTTTCATTATTTTATACACTCCCTTTTATATATTATTTTTATTTAAAATTCTTATTGTAAAATAGTTTACAGATACTATTATAAAAGCATTTGCGAGTTATAATAGTATTTGTAAAATTAATTTATTTTTTACAATATTACATTTAATAAAAGGAGAGTCTGAATTATGACTAAATATTTTGATGAAGTGAACTGCTCCCACCTACACTAAGGCTAAGAGGAAGGAGCTTCTTGGGTAGAGCACATACTTAGAAGCTAGGTGTCTAGCTCCCAGAGGTTATGCTAATATATACCAAGCTATCCCCGCAGTTCCTACGGTTAAATTAAATTAAGCTAATAATTTTAATCCTTCATGTAGAATATTTAGGCTGGCATTGAGGTCTCTGTCGTGGTGCGCACCACAACTCTCACAAGCCCACTCACGAATATGTAGGGCTTTTTTGCCTGAGTTGAAGCCACATTCTGAACAAATCTGAGAAGATGGAAACCATTTATTGATAAAAATAATCTGTTTCCCATACCATTCCGCCTTGTATTCTAGCATCCTCACAAATTCAGACCAAGAGGCATCCCCAATCGCTCTGGCAAGGTGATGATTTCTCATAAGATTGCGACTCGCTAAATCTTCCATACAAATCCTATCGTGGTTCTTGATAAGATTGATACTCAGTTTGGAGAGGAAATCTCTTCTTTGGTTAGAAATCTTCTCATGAAGTCTGGCAACCTTTAATTTTTGCTTCTGATAATTCATGCAGTCATCTAACTTTTTACCTCTCTGTTTGGCTAACAACCCTCTTCTAGAGAGGATTTTTTGTTCTCTCCTTAATTTCTTAGAAGCAGAAATTAAGAATCTAGGATTTCCAATCTTTTCTCCGGTGGAGAGAGCGGCAAAATCAGCTAGGCCGAGGTCAATACCAATATTTGATTTTACCTTAGGAAAAGGCTGAATGTCTGTTTCACATAAAATAGAGATGAAATATTTCCCGGTTGCAGTCTTTGAAATCGTGGCACTTTTTATATCGCTTTTTATTTTTCTATGTTGTTTCAACCGAACCCAACCTATTTTAGGTAGTTTAACCTTTCCGTTTTCAATCGCTATCGTTCCTTTTTGGTTGTTGGTTCGATAAGATTGATGGTGTCGCTTAGACTTGAATTTAGGAAACCCAAAGTTAGATTGAAAGAAAGATTTATAGGCCTTTTGTAAGTTCAATTGGACATTCGCCAGTGCCAAACTATCTACTTCTTTCAGCCACGGGAATTCTTTCTTGTATTGAGCAGGTGTATTCTTTAAAGTTTTACCTGTCTTCTCATAATAAGCGATTTTGTCCGCCAGCATCTGATTCCAAATAAAGCGTGAGCAGCCAAAGGTCTTTGCAAAGATGACTTTTTGTTCTTCAGTTGGATATAATCTAAACTTATAAGCTTTTTGCTTTATCATCTTTTGAACCTTACTTTTCCCTTTCTATCTTCTCTATATTCTTTCTTTTTTGTCGCTTATATCCCAACCACCTAGAAGGTGGGGGATTTACGCGGATTTTTGTTAAAAAATTGTAAGAAAACTTTTTCGAGGTTTGAAGCCATTATTGAATTTTAAGTCCATCTCAATATAGTTGGAGAGTCTTCCTTGATACATTAAATCAATGGCAATATCAATGTCTTTTGATTGACAATTGAATTTATCAACGATGATAATATTGAGTGGCCTGTTACCCTCTCCAATGAAAACGTAAATTTCTCTTGGGAATAATTTTCTGTTCCAGAGATTTTTTCGCTCTAGCTGCAAACTATAAACAACATCTTTGATTTCTGAGACATTGATGTTTTCACCATAAGGGAAAGATATTTTATCTTCCTCAAAAATCAATCTTCCTCTTTTTAATTCAATTATTCCCTCTTTAATTTGATTTACAAAATGAACCAAAACCCCAAGAGCAATTACTGAAACAATAATAAAAATTAAGATAAAATGCAAAGGATATGTTGGTGCTGCTAAAAAGTTCGTTACCCACCAAATAAGAAATAAAACAGGCAATAAAGTTAGTAAAGAAAATCCAACAATAGTTCGTTTAACTTTTTTTGAATTCAATTCAAACTCAAATAAGTCTTTTTGAGAATCTAACTGTTTATAACCAAGCATATTAGATACCTCACTTAGAACCGTTCATTCGAGCAGAAAACTCTTTCTTTTCTTCTTCTGTCATTGATGCACGTTTTGCACGTTTATTAATATTCACATTGAAGTTTTCTTCATCAATTTCACCTGATATAAACACCACGCGCCCTGTATCTTCATCAATTTCTTGTTTGAGGGTTTCTGGTTTAATCTTATCTTTAAAACCATTCATGTGAGACAAAACATTTGTTTGGATTGTCCATACCTTTTTAATACCATCAAAGAGCAAAACTGTTTCTCTTTCTTCTGCTTCATATACTGCCATAGCCTATTAATTCCTTTCTTTCTTAAAAACTTTTGACAAAATAATTGCTCGGAAATAAAAATAAATATTAAATCCCAGCATCCAGATAATAACAATAAAATAAAGATAAAGTGGGATAGTTATCAATGACAAAATGCCAAAAACACCCACAGAATCCAAAACAAAGTTACCTATTTTAGGCAGGAACAACAATCCCCAGACAAAAACAAAACTCAAGCTATAATTCAGGGAATTGTAATAGTCTAGATAAAACTCTTTAAAGCTTTGTTTTCTCTTCTTGATAAGTTTATATGTAAACAACAAAAACAAAATTAAAGCAATAATATAAACATCAAACAAATTAAAGAGATTGTAATTCTCTTTTGAGAAAACATATTTTAAAGGCAAGTGTTGCCCAACTTGGTCAAACGGCGGAGAATAAATCCAGTAGCACATTAATGCCCATTTAGACAAAAAATAAACAACGATTGTTTCAAGAATATAAGAAAGTAAAACAAATTTATTCGATTTCATCAATTTCTTCCACCTCTTCATTCTCACTTTCTTCGTTTAGCCCTTTCAATCGGCTTAATGGTGCACCAAGAATATCAACGATTTCATCATCTGTCATAATTCCCAAACCACCATCTTCCAGAAGCTCATAAGCATAAACATTTTTCTCAGCCTCTGTAGGCAAATGAACAACCAATTGCCCTCTGGATGTGAAAGTTGCATAATCTACAATAAATAGGTTCATTCGGACACAGACAATTTCTAGTCCAATCCCTTCTTCTTCATACTTTAGAACACCATCTTCAAAAATGACATCATCTTTCAGAAGTTGACTCTTGCTGCCAAAACTCAAACTGGTTAGGTATTCTTTAATTTTTGTATCTTCGTTCAAAACAATATCTCCTTTCTTGACATGGTTTGTTCTAGCTAACTATACTATATTTATTTGAACTAATAGAATTATAACATAAAACGAGAAAAAACTCAATGAAATATAAGAAAAAGAGATATTTAAAGGCATAAAACCTCAAATATCTCTAAAATGAATTTTACATATCATTTTTCAAAGAATTAGCGTACTTTTCGTTCTTAACATCTATTCTTTTTTGAACCTCTTCAACAGAATATTCATCTGTACCAACCAAAGACAACTCAAAATCTTTTACACCAGTCTCTTCATCATCAAACAAATGAACTAGAATAATGTCTCCATCTTGCAACTCTCCAGTCAAAACAAAATCAGAGATAGGTGTCGTCACAACACTTTCAATATAGCGCTCAATACTTCTTGCTCCATCAGCAGGAGTAAAGACATCTTGCCACAACTTATCCAAAGCCTCGTCTGTTGCGAGTATTTTTACATTTCTTTCGCTTAGATATTTTTCAACATCACTCAGTCTCAGTTTAACAATATCTCTGAGAACTGATTTAGCATTAGGCAGATAATAGATAATTCGGCTTAGGCGATTTAGAATTTCTTTCCTAAGGAAATGGCCTAATCTGTCAAGAACTGCTTCTTGGACAGTTTCTTTATATTGCCCAGTTTCTTCATCTATCGCATCATCTTGAACCATATATTCTTTCGCTCCAATATTAGAAGTCAGAATAATGATAGTGTTTCTAAAATCAACAACCGTTCCTTTAGAATCAGTTAGGCGGCCACTATCAAATACCTGAAGCATTAAATCAAACACTTCTGGATGGGCCTTTTCAATTTCATCAAGAAGAACAATACTGTACATGTTATTTTTAACATAATTAGTTAATTCTCCACCTTTTTCATAACCAACATATCCGGGGGGCGCTCCAATCAAACGAGAAATAGAGTTTTTATCTTGGAACTCAGACATATCTAGGCGTAATAGAGCTTCTTTAGAATCAAATAATTCGAAAGCTAATTCTTCTGCTGTAATTGTTTTACCAGTTCCTGATGGCCCTAAGAACAAGAATGTTCCAATTGGCTTGTTTGGGTTAGACATTCCGGCTCGGTTTCTAAGAATAGCATTTTTGATTTCTTTAAGTGCATGGTCTTGTCCAAGTATTCTTTTAGCCATTCTTGCATCAAGATTAAGAATTTTTTCTTTTTCAGACTTTTCCATTTTGGCAGCAGGAATACCGGTTTTTATACTGAGGACTTGATAAATCTCATCTACAGAGACAACTTCTTTTAAAGCTCCGGAATCGCTTCGCTCTTCTTGAATTTTAAGCAAATCTGACAACTCTGCCTGAACTTCTCTTAAATCACCGTTTTGAATACGGGCAACAACTTCTAAATCATTGATGGCACGAGCATTTTCTTCTTGACGTAAGAGTTGTTCACGTTCTGCTTTAAGCCTCTTAATATCTCTGATTAAATCCCTGTTTTCTTCCCATTTTTGGCGCTTACTTGTAACTTCCTTACCTAATTCAAAAATTTCATCCTTTAGTTCATCTAAGCGCTCTTTAGTGGCCTTGCTATAAGATTCTTTGATTTCTTCTTTTAGGTTTTCTTGTTCAATTTGTAGTTCCTGTAATTTTGAAACTTGGCCAACTAGGTCTTCTGGCATTGAGTTAATGTTCAATTCTACCCTTGCACAAGCCTCATCCAGTAGGTCTATGGCCTTATCAGGCAAGTACCGATTAGAGATATAACGCATAGAAAGTTTCACGGCGTTGACAATTGCCGCATCCTGTATTGTTACCCCGTGGTGACTTTCAAAAGTATTTTTAAGGCCACGCAAAATTGTAATTGCTTCTTCTTGCGTTGGCTCTTTTACAATGATTTTATCCACACGACGTTCAAAGGCTTTGTCTTTTTCAATTTCACGGTATTCATCTATGGTGGTTGCTCCAATTAGACGAATTTCTCCTCTGGCCATAGCTGGCTTTAAGATGTTACTAGCATCCATAGATGTACCATTTCCGCCTGCTCCAATAATCATATGGATTTCATCAATAAATAGAATGATACGGCCGTTAGACTTCTTCACTTCGTCTATAATGCTTTTTAGTCTTTTTTCAAACTCGCCAATAGCTGAAGCTCCGGCCATTACTGCTGCCAAATCCAAAGAAAAAATCTTTTTATTTTTAAGAGTTTCCGGAATATTTCTATTTACAATTCTCTCAGCAATACCTTCCAAAATAGCCGTTTTACCAACACCGGGTTCTCCAACAAGAATAGGGTTGTTCTTAGTTTTTCTCGAAAGAGTGGTAATAACTTGCCGTATTTCTTCGTCACGGCCGATTACCGGGTCTTGATTGCCCTCACGGTATTTCTTTACTAAATCTACAGCAAATTTATCAAGAACTTTTGAATTTTCTTCATCTGTCCTTTCAAGAATTTGATGCCCTGCACGTTCTTGAAAAATGAGATTAATGACATCTTGATAAGTAAAATCATCCTCAAAGAACTCAACTAAAACATTGGCATCCTTGCCATTCTTGGTGAATTTATTAAAAAACAGAGTGGCAATAAATGTGTCTGTTGCGACATACTCATCACCAAACTCATTAGATACTACATTTGTGGCTAAGGTCAATAGATTTTCCAGTCTCTTAGAGAACCGTATATCATTTGTTACAGTTCTAACTTTTTGCGCTTGTGAGAAATTAATGACTTCTGTATCAATTTCGTTTTCTAAAAAAGCAATAGATTTATTACTTTGACGGCACATTTTTAACAAAAGTTCATGGCCTTTATATTTATGTTTAAGAATTGCTTTCAAGATATGAGAGTAGTCTAGGACATCAATCTCCTGCATTTTTACTATTTCTATAGCATCTGCCATAGTCTCGTATAAAGTGGTTGTGATTTGTTCAAGCATACTTTTTTCTTTTTCCTTATCCTTTATTTAGTTAATTGTTTTATTTTTACTACTACCTTAAGTATATCAAAAAAGAACTAGAGTTTCTAGTTCTTCTTGTTTTTATACTCAGCTTCCTTACTTAAAAGCTCTTCAATGTAAAACATAATATCAACAAGGTCTTCATGAGATAATTCAAACCACTCTAAATTTGTCTGTTTTGAACTGTATTTCCTGTGGAGATGCTGCTCTATTTTTCTGGCAGACTTTGAGTAATAAACCTGAATAATGTCAATACCTGTTGGAGAAGCAGTTTCTAAAGATTTTAGTCTTTTAGATAAATTTTTAGAGAAGCCGATTTTGACATACGGCTTTAACCATTCCCCCTTATGTCTAAGCAAATAAACACAAGGGAGAGTTTGTTTTTTAGTCATAACTAATACACCTTACAAATGAGAAAGCAAATCAGAAATTGGAGTATTCTCGTCAAAAATGACATCTGCTTCATCAGGATTATCTACAATTACACCTCTTGCTAAAGCATTTACTGCAAGCATAGAATAAATTGATGGAGTTGTTTCAACTTTGCCAAGAACATCTAAAAGCAATTCATCAAGCCCTGCTCTATTAACACTTGAATGAGAAGCGATTTCTTTTGGCATATCAATCCAAATCAATCTGTTTTGTTTAAAATCAAAGATGATAGGAATAACACCTCTAACTTCTGAAACAAGTTGGAATTGCTTAAAGACAGATTTTTGTTGATAAAGTTCTTTGCTTGCTGCCTCATCATTAGACAGCAACATTACACCAGCACGATTAGATGGATAACCTGAGAAATCATCTTGATTAAAGTTATTAACATACATAATCAAATAGTGCTCATCCTCAGAGTTTAGCAAAGCCTCAATTCCTCGAATATCAACATATTCAATTGCGCCATCAGGCTCTGGAGCATCTTGGTAGTCTCCACTATGCTTAAAGGAAACTTTCTTCCCATTAATAACATATTCATCTCTTAATTGTGTAAAAGCTGACATTCCCACTTGACCCAAGCCATTTTCTGTCTTCTTAAACAATTTTGTAGATAGGTCTAAATCTGTTCTTCCGTTGCCATCATTTGTCCAGAATTGGAAGAAACGAACAACATCAAAGCCTTTAGGCAATTCAAACCAAGAATAACGAGTTGCTAATTCTGTTGAATTTGATGTACCTTTCATAGATGTAGACAGAGCCATACTTCCTAAAGTTGGAGAAATATAAACTTTCCCAAGAAACTCTTTCTGAGCATATTTCATTCCTAAAACAAGCATTAAACGCTCAAAAATATAATGAATATCCCCTTGTTCTTTCAGGTTAGTAATGGTTTCATCAAGTTTTTGATAAACGCCTTTAACAGCAACAGAGCGAGGAGTCTCTTCTTCAAGCGCCCTCAAACGAGCAACTAATTGCCAAAGGACTTTACTATCTACAGATGTGAACACATTCATCATATTGAACATAATGTAATCGTAAGAGTTAAAATCTACCTTATTTAAGACAGACAGCAATCTACGAGCAAATTCGCCCGGACGAGTATTCAATAGAGAAATAAGTTTAGCAGTGTTGTGAATAGAAGTATCGTCAGAAAAATCTAAGTAAGACTGCTGAATTGCACCTCTAGTTGTTGTTTTAGAACCATAAATTTTCTTGTCAAAAAGAGCATTAAAGAACTTTTGAACTTTAGGATATTTCGCTTTCCCAACACGGCTTCCAAAAAGCTTGTAGAATTTCTTCCAAGGTTTGCGATACAACCACATGTCATCAAAAGTATAATTCAACTTTTCAAGATAAGAGAAAATCAAATGAATTTCTTTATTGTTAAATTTCTTAAATTGAATATGTTTTGCTGATAGTTCTACACCACTCAATTCAGCAGCAAGACGCAAAGCATCTGTAGCTGTATCAACATAGCCATCAAGAACAATACCATGTCTGTTAAACATATAAAGAATATAGTAATTTTTCAATTCTTTATTTTGAAAATTTTCTTTCTGGATGGTTTTAGAAATAGAGACTTTATGATTTTCTAGAGTTTCCAAAAGAACATCTAACTCAGCAAATTCTTCTTTAGATGGCACAACCTTACTAAATAGTTTGTTTGCAACAAGAGCTTCAACCTCTGCCAAAGTTACAATATCAAGTTCTTTTAAATCAAAAACATCAGCAGATTGCAAATCAGCATGTGCCTTAGCTTCTTCTTCTGATAATCCACACCAGAATTGAAGTGCATCAACATAAGAGATTTTACGGCTCTCCGGCAAAGCAATATCACCAGCTTTGTCAAACAGGCCATCAATATCAGCGCTTAAAAAATAAACAGTCTCATAAAGAGGCTCTAGATTTTTCAAATCAAAAACCTTGGTCAACTCATCAATAGAGATGGTTAAAGATTCAATAACAGAGTTTTTAGAAAAATCTCCCTCAACCAAAAACTCTTGTGCTTTAGCACTCAAAGAGTACCCAAACGTTGCCAAACGTTGATTAATGGAGATAACATCTTCTTTAGAGAACACATTCTCTTTGTCACCAGAAAGAACCTCCAATTGTAACATCGGGAGGGCGTTTAAGTATTTCATTGTTGTTTGCGTCAAATTAATCATAGTCATAAAAAATTACTCCTTTTTGTTGAATTGAATATATCTATTATATCATAAATGATAAAATAAAAATAGGGTTCAGACCCTATTTTTTATTCAATCTTTATTTAATCCTATATCCTGTTGCATAATCAACAGAAACGCCATCCATTACATTATAAACGAAGACAGTTTTGTCTATACTGCTATCATCTAAGCTCTTGTATCTCATTAGCACTCCTCTAGGCAGCAGCTCTTGGTCATCATAGACAGCTCGAACTTGATAACGAATTGTTTTGCCACGCTTTACAGCCAACTCAACTTCATTTTCAAATTTTTGCATACCCTGTGTTTTAGACTTATTAAATTCTTCTAGTCCTGTTACAAGATTTTCTTTAACATCAATATTAGCTTTCATAAAGGCGTAGGCCAAAAGATGAGAGCGATTATATAAACTTTTCTTCTTACCTAACTGCTCATTGTGCCAACCAACTGGATTAACCGTAATTCTAGGTCTGTCTTTACTTCCTTTATAGTTTTTACGATTCAAGTAAGCATCAGCCTGAACAGCTCGACCCAAGACATCTACTGATTGAAGTTGATATGGATTATCTTGAGACACTTGATTCAACTCTTCTTCTGAAAAATTAGAAGCGCCAAGCTCCACATAATGCTTGCCATCAGCAGGAAGATTATGAATATCAAGGCCCGATAAATCGACACCAGAATTGATTGTTACATTTTGAGAAATATTCTCTGGATTAGTTTGCGTTGGCCCTTGTACTGCCGGCTCTTTATTGATTGAACCTGCCTGAGTATATTCTATTTTAGGAGCTTTTGTAGTATTAGATTTGATATAAGCTGTCACTTTATCATAACCCAAATATCCCACAACACTTAAAGTTAGAACAACCAACGTGATTACTTTGTTTTTAAAGGCCCTGCCTTTATACTTTAACTTTTTCATATAGTATTTTTCCCTTTCTAATTTTAAAAAGTTATTACATAAGATATTCTACAATAAAAATAAATCCATCACAATAGAAAAAGCAAATCTAATTTAACTAGACTTGCTTTTTTATTAAACTAATTAATTCGAACTAGTAGATTGAGTGTCACTAGAGTTATTAGTATTTAAAGAAGATGAAGAAGAACTACTAGAATTTGAAGAACTTCTGTTACGGTTAGCTTTAGAAATATACTCCCGTTCCAAACTTTGCTCAGTGTCTTTCAGTTCATTTATCTGTTTTTGAAGACTATCTTTTTCTTCTCTTTCTTTTGCCCTAGCCGAAGCTTCTTCTAACATTGATTTCACATAGTCATCAACATTAATAGTGCTTTCCACATTCGCCTTATCTTGATAGGCCTTTTTAAGATTAGGATTTTTAATCTTAGAAATGGCCACAACATACTGAGGAAGCAAACTTTTATTGCTTTCATACTCAGAGTAAACAGCATCTGCACTCTTAATGTTATCTAATTGAATTTTAGCAATTGTGTCATAGAGAGCATACTGTGCACGAATTTTATTGTTCTTAATCGCTTTTACTAACTCGGAATTTTTAGAAACTAATTTCTCATCAAATTTTTCTTTTAAGTAATTATCTGATGCAGCAGTTGAGAAAATATCATTTTCAAATAATGAAACAGTATTTTTTTGAACTTTTAGAACTGTGTCTAATTGCTCTTTCACAACTTCTGCTTCTTTAATTTCTTTACTTGGGAACAGATTAATCAAGAAACGTTGGCCATTATTGAATTTCTTTGTTAGAGGATTTTCTGGAATTGCCTTAAATTCCTGTTCTTGATTTTTCAAAATTTCTGTTGCATATTGAGATTCTTTCAAATAAGAATCTTTGAGATAAAAGGTATAAGCAGTTAAACCACCCAAGCCAAGCAGCACAACGAGAGCCAAGGAGATGGCCCACCTACGAACCATCTTATCCTCGTCTGTTTTAGTTGTTTTCGTTTTTCTAGAATTTTCCATTTTATTCCTTTCTATTGTGAAGAAGAACTTGTATTATTGCTTGAATTTGATGATGAAGACGAAGAAGTTTTTTGTTCATCTAATTTTGCAATACGGTCTTGTAAGTTCTTAATAGCACTTTCAATATTGTTCTTCTCTTGTTGTAACTCAGCTTTTGTAGGGCCACCAGATGGATTGTTGGCATTATAAACATCAATTTGATATTGCTTGTTATAGATGAGAGACTGAAGACTAGATTCTACATTAGCCTTATATTCTTCAGACAGCAATCTTTCTTTTTGGCTCGTCAAATAAGATGTAATATTATTTAGGGTGTCATAACTAGTAAACGTTTGATTGTTTAAGTTTTGAATAGCTTTCATAATATTCTCATACAAAGCTTTGTCAACCACACCCTCATCCAGAGGATTTGTTTTATAAGTTGCAATTTGAGCAGCAAGATTTTCTCGCTCCGTTTTTCTATATTGAGAATGGTCTGCATTAATTTTAGAACCAGATTTCATTGTAAAATCAATTTGAGGTTTCCCTTGGTGAAGATAAGTCATTACATTTTTAAAGACATATGATGGAAGTTTTTGCTGCTCCCATGATGCCTGAGAAATATTTTCATCACCACCAGTCCAGATAGCAACAGAATAATAAGGTGTTGCACCTGTATACCACAAATCAATGTAGTAATCTGTTGTTCCTGTTTTAGCTGCAAGGAATGGATAACCAAAGTCACCATATTTACCTGTAGCTTCACTACCAAACACAACAGATTTCATCATCCCTAACATTTGGTAAGATGCTTGTGGTGTATAAACCTGTGGAGAAGCTTCCTCAGAACGGTCATAAACAACAGAGTCAGATGAACGTTGTGTAATTTTAGTAACATTTGTAGGACTATGATAAGCACCACCAGAAACCAAAGTATTCACGGCGGCTGCCATGTCAACATTACGAACGCCATGTGTGAAACCACCAATAGAAGTGATTGGATTGTGGTCTAAGTAAGAAAGACCTCTAAAGTTCATTTTAGCAAGAGGGTCAATCGGGTCAGGCATTTCAGAAGCCAAACGATAAGCTGGACGGTTTGCTGAAATTTCTAAGGCCTTAGTAAGTGTCAAATCATTCCTTTGATAGATAGAATCTGAATACCAATTATCAGGATAACTTGAATTTCCTTTTGCATCAGAAATAGGAGTATTTGGAGTATACCCTCTTTCAAGAGCAGGCGTGTAAGAAATATAAGGCTTAATAGCAGAGCCGGGCTGCTTAAAGGATTGACTTGCTCGGTTAAATTCCCCTTGCCCCTCAATACCGCCAACAATAGCAACCACTGTATTGGTTTGATTGTCAATTACAGTTGCTGTAGCTTGAACACCTTTTCCTGCCGTTGTATCAGTAACAATTTGCTGCACTTGTTTTTGAATTTCTTGATTAATAGAAGTATTAATAACAAATCCACCATTAATGACTTTCTGGTAATACTCGTCATAACTTTCAGCATATTTCTTCTTATATTCTTTTTCTTCATCCTCACTAGAGAAAGAATATTGGAACACAAAACCATCTGCCTTCATCAAATTTTCCACAGTATTATCAATTGCAAATTTAACAGCATAATCAGTAATTTGATTTCCTTGATTAAGATTCAATTGAGCTTGACTAGGATGAGCAAGAGCATCTTCTTTATCTTTTTCCGAGATATATCCTTGTTTCACCATCTCACTCAAAATGATTTTAGTGCGTTTTAAAGAATTTTCTGGTTGATTTACTGGGTCAAACAGAGTTGGGTTATTTGTAATACCAACCAAGGTAGCAACCTCATACAAAGTAGCTTCTTTAATAGAATGACCAAAATAAGTTAATGAAGCTGTATTAATTCCATACGCTCCATGACCAAAATAAACATTATTAAGATAGAACTCTAAAATATCATTTTTAGAATATTTGTCTTCAATTTTTTGAGCCAAAACCATTTCCGTAACTTTACGAGTAATCGTCTGCTCATTTGTAAGATAGACGTTTTTAACAAGTTGCTGGGTAAGAGTAGAAGCTCCTCGAACTTCTCCGCCAGTCAATTTAGATTGGATAATAGCAGGGAAGCCTTGAATATCTACACCTTTATGCTCTTTAAAGCGACTATCTTCTATAGATACAAGTGCATCTGGCAAATATTTCGGCATATCTTTATAAGAGATATATTCAAAATCACCTCTAGAAAATTCTTGCAGGACATTGCCACTTGCATCTAAAACCTGAGTTTTATAGTGCTGCTTGAAGTCTGCTTCTTGGATATTAATGTCATATCCTTTTTGAACCGCTTCTTCAATTTGGTACTTCTTGTAGACATGGTTTCCTACAACAGTTGCACCAACAGCTCCAATCAAACCAAGAGACAATAACCCAATCGAAATTTTAGTGGATAGGGCCATTCGGAATTTTTTATTCTTTTTTTCTTTTGACATTTTTTGATTTTTCTCCTTTCATATCTCAAAACATCTGTCTATAATTATACCATAAAATCAAAAGAAAATCCCTAGTTTAATTAAGGATTTTTCATTTTATTTTGATTGTAATTTTTGATTTTCACGATTATAAACAAATGACTGTTCTGTCGCTTTGGCTGTCCTGCCTTGACCTGTCACTGTCTTATATGTATATGTAGAGGTTTTAGCTTCTAACGTCACTTCTTGCAGATACATATTCTTTGTTAATGACATTTGAGATTTAAAATCTTGATACTCATTAGCAAAGGAATCGTTTGAAATTGTATATGGTGGTTCACCCTCATCATAGTTCTCTAAACTTGCATTGAGAACTGATAGGTTGCCATCTTGTTTTTCCACTTTAATTTTTAGATAGTAAGTTTGACCATAGAATTGATACAAGTCAAAAACTTCTTTAAAAGTATTTTCTCCTGTAACGACCCTACTATAAGAACCAATCTTCTGAGCGATATATGGTTGGTCTTGATTTCCAAGTACAGCTTGTAATTGCTGAACTGTTTCAAAATGAGAAACATCCACACTTGCTGCATCTGCAACAGCGGTATTTTCATCAAACGGAACTTCTAAAGAATAAAGCTTTAAATCTTTTCCTTTATTCTGGTCTTTAACCATTGTTTCAAATGGTATTCGGAACTGAGGCAATTTTCGTTGGAACATCATCACACCAAAAGTTACAAATGGTGCAAAGAGGATAATCCAAAATAAAAGCCATAGCCATTTAGTCATCTTCCTCACAGGAAGTTTTTCTTTTTTGTTTTTTCTTGAAAACATGAAACAATATACTCCATTTCCTTTATTAAGTTGAATGATTAAATTATACCAAAAAACCCACCTTTTTACAAGGCGAGCTTTTTGATTTATAGAAGCTACTGTGAAATGATTAATATAGCTTTCTCCCACAACATAGGGAGAGCTTGTTTTCTTGGCTGAAATGATTTTAGAAGTATAATCACTCTTTATAGCAGCCTCTTAACATTCAACAAAATTATTTTACATATGAAAGGAGTAAACAGATTTTATAAATTGCATCTAACAATTATCAAATCCATCTATGGATAAAAATAACAAATGTATTAACAAATGTTGAATTTTAAGAAGACAACAACCTACGAAATGAGAAAATATATCTAAGCTCATCCAAGCGATTAACAACCTAAAGGCATCAATCATTTGGATTGCTTAATGTTCTTTTTAGCAAAAATGATTAGAAGTATTCTCACTTTTTAAAAGTTATTGTATATAAATCTTATCATTATCCACCCAAAATGTCAATATTTTTATTAAATTTTATTCTAAACAAAAAAGATGCGTTTTTATTAAAATAATGGACAGTAAAAATAAACTTGCTGATATTTGTATTTTTATTTTAATTTCTCCAAAATAAAACATAAAATCGTTAATTAGTTTAAAAATGTATGCGTGATATTTTATTTTTTAATATTTCAAAACACGCATATATTTATTTTTTATATATTAGCTCTCGAAACATTGAAAAATCAAACATTTTAAGACCTAAAATTTAAGGTTGTTTTCAACATGGGGGAAGGAGTGTGGCTGGCGAAGACGGCCATGCGCACTTCCTTACCTGATGAGGTGCTTGTGCACTCTCATCTTTTTGTCTACGAGCACAGCGGAGTGACACTCAATGCCATTTTTGAGTAGTAGTCTTTAATGAATATACAATATGAGACAAGAATTTGAACACTAGTAAATTCAAAGTCTCAGAAATCAAGGAAAACCAAGCCTATTTAACAATCTCATTCATCTTTCAATACGACGAAAAGCACTTTTTGCTACTCAGAAAAAGCGAAAGTTTCTTATTTTGTTTTTGAGCGTTTATCTACAACAAAAAGCGAAGCGCTCATTTATACTTTTACGGAACGTTTGTATTCATTTTAACGAAGAAAGAAAACTGCAACTTTGAATTCATCTCTATAGAATGGAGTTGTTCTTCAGTTGCGTCACTTTGTACGTTTAGGTCATCTCGTTTAAAGGCGGCTGACGTTTGCTTGTTAGCTATTAAATTGGAAGCACCTAAAAAATTAGTTTGAGAAACTTTGCGTTGTTCTTCAATAAATTGTAGAGCATCTTTCATAAGAGCTTCCATCTTTGACCCTTGGGCCACACCAACTAAACGTTTAATCTGATTATCAGATAGATGTGCTTTCTTTTTTAATGCCATCACTCTAAATGAGCGTTTCAGTTTATCAGCTTTTTCAATACGGCTATTAAATCTATTAAATGCCTTAATCGTAATTTCTTCTTTTGTGTGCAGCAAATAAATGTCCTGAGAAATATTTTTCAGTCCAAGTTTTTCACACAAAAATTCATTTGTTAATTTAGGACAAGTCTCATACCATTTTTGAGCATCCTGAAAAACCTTATTCATCTGGAATAAAGTTAAATAATCTGGAGCGACAGTTATACCATCTTCATTTCTAAAATATTTAGATTGAAGAGAAATCAATTTTCTAACAATCTGATAATCTGGCATGTAAGAAATGTTTTTAGAGTAATCTAGGTATAACCAAGCAAACACTTTAAACAGTTCTGCCAGTATTGGCCGTTCATCAGCTTCTAATGTTTGATAATAAGAAAAAATGTCGTTATTGTTAGATAGGCGATTAGCAGATACATGAGGAAACTTTGTATTTTTAATGCAAGAAAAATATTCTGCAAACACCGGGCAGTTCATCCTCTTTTTAAAATTCCGTTTCACTAATCTCAGCCGTTCAATTTGATTAGCGTTTGATTTTTGGGTTTTAACTAAATCATATAATTCTGAGCAAGAATAAAAAACATTGTTTTGCTCTTTAAAAGTAATGGGCAGCGGTGTAGTCTTACAAATAGAATTTTCAGCAGGAATATAATCAGAAGTAGAAACAGTAATTTGTCGTAATGCTCTTGCAACTGTTCCTTTTTCATTTTTGACATCCATCTTAAATTTGTATTCACTAAAAACACCTCTTACTTTTTTCAGCAAGTGACTCTCTGCTCCTATAAACATTTTTTTCGTTTTAGGCGAGTTGAAATAAACTTCTTTATTAAATACAAAACCTAAATAACATTCTTCTCCCCCAGACATAATAAATGTCGGAATGAGATTTTCTTGTTTTAATTTCTCAATAACAGGTTTCAATAAATGGTAGACATCAAAACCTTTTCTTTCCATAGACCACTCTGATTTATTAATGTCAAATTTAATAACCATCATAGACTTGGACTTCATAGTATCATCTGAGAATTGAACCGGCACACCAATTTTTAAATCTAATCTAACCGGATATTGTGTAGGTTCTGGCATTGAAAGTCGTTCTGCCAAGTCTGTAATATGTTCTCCTCTTGGTATACCATATACGAGTTCATCTGTATATTCTTTAAAACGTAAAAAAGCGCCCTCTGTAAAACTTGACAGATAGTCAATGTTCAATAAAGGGCGTTCTGGATATAAAAACTGAAAATCCATAACAACCTCTTTCTATTATTAAAAACAAATTACTTTAATTAATTATGTTACAAAATGTGATAAAACTAAATTCTTGTAATTTGAGTTGACTAGGCTCAAAGAAATTTTAGTTTTTTAATTCGATTAAAGTTTTATGTATCTTATTTTATAATTTATTTACAAAATGTCAAGAAGAAAAATATTGACTTGTGATTATATCCATGATATTATATATCCAAATCCATAAAACAAAACTTTCTGATTTTTGAAATCAAATTGTTTTATTGATTATGTTACAACTTAAAAACAAGAAGTGCTGGCCTGACCCCCAGTGCTTTTTTGTTGTCTTTTAATGACTTTTCTCAAAATAAAATTAAATTATACTCTTGAAAAATTTGATAAATGAAATATAATTAATAGAAGAACTATATAATTCAATTAAATTGTTTTATTGGTTTTTACTTTTTTCTAAATAAAGAAAGGAAATGTTATTATTCATGAAAAATAACACAATGAAGAAAATTGGAATCCTAGTGGGTTCTACAGCAGCTATCGGAGCAACTGCTATTCCAAATGCTGCTCTTGTTGCAGCGGAAGAAGCTCAAAGCTATTCTGCACGAATTCAACCTGTGGACATCAATGGTAAAATCTTGGGAGAAGCAAAAAACTTGACTTCTGCTACTAATACTATTGAACTTCCAGAAATTCAGGTGGGGAATATTAATTATGTGCCTAAAGTACATAAAGCTATTCAAACTGAGGGTAAAGTCTCAGAAACCAAAAACGTCACTTATGTACCAAAAGGAATTGCTGTATCTTATGTTGGCCCAGATGGACAACTTTCTGGAACTGAGATGATTGAAGATGCGGATATGACACAAGAATACTTGCAAAAAGCTAAAGAAAATGCTCGTAAGTTTGATGGTGTTGAAATTAGCCGTATTGAAAGTCGTCAAGGTGCAGAAGTTGGAAGTTCTGTCAATGCCAATAAAGAACTGGTTCTTACTTATAAGAAATCAGAAGCAACTCCAACTACAGAAAGTGAAAACAAAAACGGGGAATACCGTTATCAACCTGTAGGTGTAGATGGTAACAAACTTGGTGATTCTGTTCTTATTCACGCTGCTGGTAATGAAGTTGGTAAAAATGTTCATGTTGACTATCAACCAATTACAGTTAATGGTGTTGAATATGTACCTCGTGCAACCAGTGCTGACTTAACTCTTGGAACTCGTAGTGAAACATTCAATGTCACTTACGTTCAAAATCGTTTCAAAGTCCGTTATGTTGATGCTAAAACTCGTCAAGAAATTGGTACTTCAAATGAGAAGTTCACTCCAGCTTTCAATGTAACTGGTGAGGCACTTTCTCAATTCGGTCAAAACAAACATGTTCCTGATTATACATTTGCTGGTGCATATACAGAAGATGTAGCAGACAGTGACGACTTCACTAAAGTCCTTACAGTAGAGTATAACCAAGTTGAAGAAGATTCACTTGTTGACCCTAACCTGCAAGTACGTTTGTCAGAAACTCCAAGCTTCACATGGGATTTCAATAAATCTGGGGAAGAAAACGAAAAAAACCTGACAGACTTTAAGAACCGAGTTCTCAGTGCCATTCATGTATATGATGCTGACGGAAACGAAGTCAAAGATGCTCAAATCACTACTGCCGGCCTACGAAACGGTAAGTACGATAAAGCCGGACAAGTTTCTGTTAAAGTAACAGCTGCTAAAAATGGCAAGAAAACCGAGCAAATGTTTGTCTTTAATGTATCTACAGTAGAACTGACTGATGCAAATAAAACAAATATTAAGCCTATTAATCCTGTGCCCGTTCTAAACCCTAATGCTCTCCGTGATTTTGAGAAAGAAGATGTTGTTCAAGCAATGCGCCTTACTCAAAGCCTGAAAGAGGGTACTCAAATTACCGTGGATGACCAAGGTAATGTAACCTTTAAATTCCCAGACGACAGTTCTAAAACTGTTAATGGAACTGATGTGGTTGTTCAACGTGATAATGTTGCTCCTACTCTAAAGGTAAAAGAATCTAATATTACTCTTGAAGAGGGTAAGGCTGTAAATCCACTGGATAACGTGGAAGTCACAGACGACCAAAATCAAAAACCTGATGTTAAGATTACGGATAATGGTGGTATGGACTTTAATAACCCAACTCCGGGAACATATCTGGTAGTGGTAGAAGCTACTGACCGTTATGGCGAAAAAGTCCAAGCAACTATGACCTACACAATTACCCCTAAAGTCAATATTCCTCAATTTAACGTTGCTCAAAAAGATGTAACCATTACTGAGGGTACGGACATTGACTTGCTTGAGGGTGTGACTGCTTCTGATAAAGAAGATGGTGACTTGACATCTAAGATTCATATTGTTTCTAACGGTGGTCTTGATGTTAATAAACCGGGTCAATATGTGGTACGTTATGAAGTTGAAGATAGTGAGGGTCATACAAATTCTATGGAACGTGTGATTACAGTAGTTGCCAAAACAACTCCTGCACCAAATCCTAATCCAACCCCTACACCCACTCCAACTCCTGACCCAACACCACAACCTCAGCCAAAACCAAATGAAAAACCAAAACTGGATATTAAATATAAAGAATTTAGTACCGTTGTGGGTACTGCCTTGAATGTCCGTGGTAACATTACTACCGCTTATGACATGGAAGACGGTGCTGGTCTCTCTAAGGTTGTAATTAATGCTGAGGGTGCGCGTGAAACTGAAAGCGGCTATATCTGGTCTGCTCCGGGTACATATACTGTAACTTACTCTCTGACAGATTCCAACGGAGAAACGACTACTGTTTCTATGAAAGTGACTGTTAAAGATAAGCCAGTTATTACAGCTACTCAAAATGTTACAGTCTTTAAAGGCTCTACTGTTCAAGATTTGATTGCATCTGCTAACGCTCTTGCGTTTGATGGGGTTGGAAATCCACTTCCACCAAAATTGGAGGGCGTGTATGACCTGAATACTCCGGGTACATATAACGTAGAATTTGTTGCAACATCTGCTGACGGTGTAGATGCGCGTGTTCCTGTAACAATCACTGTAATTGAAGCTCCTGCCAAGGGTGTGGTAATTCTGGCTAATGATACTTACTCAACCACTGTAGGAAATCCACTGGATATTCTCAGCTCAGTTCAAGTGTCTAAAGACGGCCGAGTTCTATCAAATGCTGAAGTTGCGCGTGTTACTCGTATTACTGGTAATGTAGACTGGAATACACCGGGTGTTTATACACAACGGATTGAAGTAACGATTGACGGCAAGACTTACAGTAAGGACATTGGCGTTGAGGTGCTTTCATTCCAGCAAGCAAAAGAACGTAGTAACTCTATTGCAGGCTCAAATAACATTGAGACACAAGCAGTAGACCAAGGTGAAAAGGTTGGAGCTGGTAAAGGCCTGACTGACACTGCTGCACTTGCTCATGTAAACAGCAATGCCCCTTGGTATGCTAGTCTGCCACTTGTAGGCGGCGCTGTAGGTGTTATTGCTGCTATGAAACGCAAGAAGCTGAAAGCTAAATAAGTTAAATCTTGAAATTAAGGTCTGATTAATTAAGTTTAATCAGGCTTTTTTAAATTTTTGTCTTATAATATTCTTTGTAAGATTTTATTTTTACAATTAAATATTATTTTTTAACAACTTAATTAAAGAAAGGAGACATAAAGTTATGTCTAAAATCAAAGAAATCAAACCAAGTACAATTAAAAGAGCATTACGCCTGCACGAAGAGTGGCTGGAGTATAATGACCTTTGTGACCCAGATTTGCCCAAAGGTAGAGAAATTGTTCTCACGAATGAAATCATCCAAAAGATAGGTTTTATAAACAATAATTTGTTTGCAGGTGCTAATTTAAGGAATTTAGATGCCTCTAATCTTGATTTTTCTGGAAAATATTTTTTCGGTGTTAATTTTAGTGGAACAAATTTTGAGGGAGCTAATTTCGAAAACTCTAATTTTGAGGGTCTTATGGCAGATTCTTCTAAGTTCAATGCTACGAATTTTTGTTACGCAAACTTCACAAACGCAAATTTTGCAAAAAGCTGTTTTACATGTGCAAGTTTTGTAAGTGCTTATTTCACTAACGCTGTTTTCCACAATACAATCTTTAAAGACACTAACTTTAACAGTGCTGATTTTAAATATTCTCGATTTAGGGATGTTGAGTTTGACAATGCTGTCTTTGATGGAATTCAATTAAAACACGCTATTACAGAAGGTCTTCTAGGCTTCCAAGTCGTTTCTTGCCAACTAAACAGCTCAGAACAAAATCGAATTGTTCAATATTGGCCAAAACTTGATATTGTAACTACCGGATGCTTCTCTGGAACAATGGAAGAACTGAAAGCAGCAATCAAAAAGACGCACAAACACAGACCCGAAATTCGTAAAAAATATAATCTAGCAATAGATTATATTGAAACTATGGTAAAACTTGGTTAAATTTTCACAACATATAACATTAAACACCTTGGAACATTTCAGTTCCGGGTGTTTTTTTATTTTCTTATTGAAATAATGGTATAATAGTAATTGTAAATTATTTTACAATAAAATATATTGTTTTATAAGAAATAAGAAAGGAGATGTGGACTTATGACCCATATCAAAGAAATTAAAGAAAGTACAGTAAAACGTGCATTACGATTACATCAGCAATGGCTTGATTCTGAGAGAAGAAAAGGACGGCAACTCATTGTAACTGATGAAATTGTCAATAAACTAAACTTCGAGAAAATCAAGGATTTTTCAGGAGCAAATTTCAGTCAAGCTAATTTTTCCTATGCCGATTTCTCAGAAAAAGACATGAGGGAAATGAACTTCAAGGGAGCTATTTTTAAACAGACTAACTTTAGTAACACTATTTTCTTTGAGGTTGTCTTTGATGGCAGCAACTTTGAAAACTGTGATTTCTCTGAGGCGAATTTTGAATCAACTAACTTTGAAGACACTTCATTCTCTAACTGCATTTTTAATAAATCTAAGTTCATCAAGACCATGTTTATAAAAACTTTTTTCTATTGCTTGATTGCTAAGAAAGCTCAGTTTAAAGAATGTGATTTTGACAAGGCTCGGTTTACATATGCTGATTTTAGCTTTTCTGATTTTTCTGAAACAGATTTTTCTAAATCAACGTATACTGACACTTGTTTTGATTATATTGATTGTAGCTGGATGGAAATGGTAGATGCTGTATTTACTGGTATTAACTTTAATCAGTGCAGCTTTAAACAAGCCAACTTTTCTCACATTAAGGCCATGAATATCAAGTTTGATAGAGCTTATGTCACTTTTTGTGATTTCAGTGATGCGACATTTAAAGGTACAAATCTTTCATTCTCTAATTTTTATAGAAGCAGCTTTTCTTTGAATCTCATTAAAAATGTTGATTTCAGGGGAGTTGATTTGTCAAAAACTAATTTTCTATCAACTAAATTAATAGACATTCAAGTATATTCTTCAATGTTTGATGGTTGTAATCTAAAATCAAGTGTTTTTGATGAAATGTATATCAGTCAAATTGATATTAAAAAGTCATCTTTTGATGGTCTTGTTCTGGGTGATAATAAGGTTCATTCAACATTTGGATTACCTGTTGTTAGCTGCCAAATGCCTGATACAGATTCTTTTGAAACTATGGTAACAATTCAATACTGGCCATTTCTTCATTTGATTGCGACAAAAAACTTCTGTGGTTCTCTGGAAGACTTTGAAGTTCTTGTTGAGGAAAATAAGGAAAAAGATGCTGTTCTATACGAAAATTTGAAAGCAACTTTGGATTATATTAAGGCTGTTGCTCGATTGTCTTAATTTTTATACATTAATAAAACACCTAGTGCTTCTGGGTGTTTTTGTTTTTTAAAATTTACCTTTATAATATTTTCTGTAAAATATTTATTTAATTTACAATTATTATTTTAAAAATTTACTAAAAGAAAGGAGATATGTAATGTCACATATCAAGACTATCAAACAAAGTACCATCAACAGAGCATTGTTGCTTCATCAAGAATGGCTTGAAACACAAGGAAGAAAAGGTAAAAGATTAGTCGTTACAAACCATATCGTCAAACACATTGACTTTAGTGTTATTAATGATTTCTCATATGCAGATTTTAGTTATGCTGACTTTTCAAAGCTTAATCTAATGCGCGTGGATTTGTCTGGATTAAATTTTATTAAAGCGAAATTTAGTAATGCAATTTTCTCTAGGGCAAGATTCTATGAATGTAACTTTGATGATTGTATCTTCCAAGATGTTGATTTCACTGGTGTGAAAATGGATAGAACTGTATTTACACATTCAACATTTAACAGATGCAGCTTCTTGTTTGCTGTGTTCAATAAAGCTAATTTTAATAAAGCTGATTTTAGATATGTTCACTTTAATGAATTAATCGCAATGAATGCCAAAATCAATGATTGTGATTTCTCTGAGGCTAACTTCTCTT
Source organism: uncultured Gemella sp. (assembly GCA_938046645.1). Taxonomy (GTDB): domain Bacteria; phylum Bacillota; class Bacilli; order Staphylococcales; family Gemellaceae; genus Gemella. The sequence continues at coordinate 95,177 of CALIWM010000189.1, forward strand.
ATTCATACTTTTCCTTTGCAGACTTTAGCTATGCCCATTTTGACAGCACTTCTTTTGAAAAGGCATTGTTCTGTTATACTTATTTTAATCAAATGAGTTTGGAAAAAGCGCATTTGTTTAGATGCGATTTTCATCAAACAGATTTTTCTTATTCAAATTTTACGGAAGCAAATTTTAAAGCCCTATATGTCTATAGAAGTAATTTTAGTTTTGTTAAGTTTTTAGAAACTTCTTTTGCGAACGCTGATTTTAACAGCATTTATATTGATGAAAGCAATCTTTCTAACTCTGATTTTTCTAAGGCATGTTTCCTTGGTGCAATTTTCACAAAAGGTCGAGTTAAAAACTCTGTATTTGGAAATCTATGTCTAAGTGATATAGATGTAACTTTTGTAACTGCTAAATGTATGATTTTTGATAATAATTTAGTTATTGATAATCTGTACAACGAAGAGAAACTAAAATACATTGATACTACTGGAAGTGTTGGTTTCCCTCTTGCGGCTCATAAACTAGAAAAACAAGACCTAACATTATTTGATGACACTATTCAGTATTGGCCTAGAATAAATATCATTACTGGTAAAAATTTCTCTGGAACTATAGAAAGTTTCAAAGATTACTTTATCAACAACGAAAAAGATGAAATCAAAAAGAAAAAATATGAATTGACTTTATCTTACATTAAGGCTATGGCTGAATTAGATGGATTTGTTTGAGCAATTTAATTTAATTAAAACATCTGGTATATTTCACTAGGTGTTTTTTGTTTGTGATGTCCATTCTTAGTGTTTACAAATAATAAAAAATGAACTATAATAGTAATACAAGAACTCGAAAAGCTCCCTCTAATCAATTTTTACAAAAATTTGGTTAGATAGTTTGAGAGGCCTTTTTTGTTTTCAGTATATAATATTCCATGTAAAACATTTTTACAATATTATATTTAATTTTAAGGAGGGTCACACTATGACCAAAAACACAAACAATACTCAACTTGCAGGATATGAAGAATTCATTCGGTCACTTGAAAAAATTGGAGAAGCTTTGTTGATAAAGTATGATTTAGCCTATGAAAACAGTGAAATCATTACAGAAATAAACAACAAAGATGAAGCTGTTGATATGGTTATCTGTGCAGCAGATGAAAATGGAACACGCGCCAATACTTTTGGACGAATCAATCTCAAAGACCTTTATAAGCAGGTTCAGGTTGAATTGATGAAGAAAATAGTTTTAAATTTAAATGGTTTTGAACCGGGTGAGGAATTTGATTGCTTTTGGGATGAAGATGATTATGATATGACAGAAGATGAATTTATGGCCACCTTAGTAGAAGCCCAGAAAACATTCAATGCAAAAGCTGACCATATTTTACAAGATGCTGAAATTCTTTCTGAAATTACAGGAATCCCAGAAAATACAGATAAATCTATTCGAGAAATCACAAAAGCTTACGTTAATTTTTTTGCGAAAGAATACAAGTATTTCGACCAAGACGTTTCTTTTTCTCCAAATGGTTTTACGGTAGTTGCTGTCTATCAATGCCCAGAAGATTCCGGCATGAAAAATATTAGATACGAAATCAATATCAATGTTAATCTAATTATCACTAAAGCACTTTGTTCAAAAATCGCTCATGAAGACATTATGGATTTTGTTTCAAAAGAAATTCGGCAACAGTTAAAAACTGGCTTAAATGACTTCCCCACAGAAGAATGGTTCAACGCCTTGAAAGTGAAAGGGTTTATACTCAAAGAAACCTTTGTTAAAGTTGAAAAGTTTTTCAAAAAGATTGCTGAGGAAATTGTTTGATTTTATGAATAAAAAAGTCCTTTCAAGGGCTTTTTTGTTTTATAATAAAAGATGTAAAACTTTTTATTTTACAAATATATTATTTTTATTTAATTTCAGAAAGGAGTATTTGACATGAAGACAAATACAAACAAAAAAGCCAAGAAGATGCAGATTTTCTTTATCCAACATCAGCAATTGAAAACTGACGTATTTACGGATGCAATTGAAGACGGGGATTACGTTCATTTTAAGAAACATAAAATTCTTGATTCGTATGAACATATTTGGAACAAAAAAGACCTTGGGGTTGTAGTAGAGAACATCTTTTCTATTGATGCCCATGTTGCTTTTTATGAAAGTGAAAACATGTCCGAAAAAGCTGCTGAGTTATTGCTGGAACATCTTGAAAAACGAAAAGTTCAAGAAGAAGAGCATCACAAAAAGGTTCTGGAAGATATTGAAAAGTTGAAAAAAGACTTGAATAACAAATCTTTCAAGAAATAACCTTAACCTTTTGAAACACCTAATATTAGGTGTTTTTTATTTTATAATATCTTTTGTAAAATATTCATTTTACAATTAGTTTAATTTTATATATTATGTTGAGAAAGGGGTGTTTGACGTTATGACAGGAACAAACACTAAAAACAAGAAGCTACAATTGTTTTCCTTGAAGAAAGGGGAATTACATATTGAAGTATTTTCTGATGCTATATCAAACAAAGGTTACATCCTCTTCAATAAGGTCGAAGTGGGAGATTGCAGCATGTTTGAGGGCAATTTGTTGGAATCTCATCTTGGGAAAGTTGATTCTGATTTATTTTCAGCCAATGCGCGTGTCGCATTTTTTGAGGAAGAAGATGCAACCAAAAAGGCTATTGAATTACTGGAAGAACATTTGAAAAACTACAAGAAGAAAGAGGAGGAAGAACACCAAAATAACCTTAAATACATTCAGGCCTTGGAAAACGACTTGAATAAACACATGTGGTTAATTTGAATACTGAAAAAACACCTAATAATGGCTACGAGGTGAATATCAGGAAGAATTCCTTGAAGTCCAGTATAAGGTAGAAGACATTAAACGTTGCTTATTATTCTCTGATGGCTTTGAAAGAATTTTTGAACACTCTCTTTATTCTTATAAAGATGTTTTGAATCAAAAAGTTAGTTTACTTGATGCAACAAAACGTTTGAGAGATTGGGAAAATAAGGCCGTTAATTTAGACGTAAAAAGGCATGATGATGTTAGTGCTATTTTGGTAGAATTTTAATTCTTTTGAGCAATCTATCGAGCCAAATAATAGAATAACAAAAAACACCTAAATTTAGGTGTTTTATTTATTCGGATTGATTTAATACATAGCCTCAATCTCTTTAATCAAAGACTTAACAGTTGTATTTTCGTCAACCCCTAAATTTGAAAGTTTCCATACGCAATAGTTATAGACGAGATTAACAAGAGTAATCTCGGCCTTACCGTCATACGGATGCATATTTAGGCCGTCCATAAAGTCGACTACATTGATTTCATCCATGTAGTCAGCAATGATACAACGAGCTTCATAAGCAGTATTGGTCATTGTGCCATTTGCAAAGTGATTTTGGAATAAATCAAAGATTAAACCTTGAATATCTGAGCCGACATAGTTCTCAAGGTCTTTTTCGTCCATAACTGAAATCAAGTCAATCAGTTCGTTCAGGCAGTATTCAGACCAAGTACCATTATGAACCGGCCGGAATTTTTCTGGATTTGCCAGCACGCGCAACAGTGACTTCAATGCTTCAGCTTCTGGACTGTCTGCTGCATCATAAACAGCAAGCATGGCAATTGTTTCTTGCAGACCAGAAAGCGAATTGAAATCAGAGTTTTCACGGATGTCTGAAACGATTTTTGATAAAGCTTCATATGAAGTAGGAATATTTAAGTTTACTTGAACCATAATAGTTCTCCTTTTCTTTTGTAAAATAATAGTTTTATTGTAAAATTAAAAGTTTTACAAATAATATTATAAAACAATAAATATACTGGACTTTCGTTATAATAAAAGATGTAAAAGTTAATTTATTTTACAATATATTTATTTTAAAATTATACATAAAGGAGACGTAAAGATATGACGAATTATCTTGAAACTAAACTAGAAGAAGAAATCGCAAAAGTGATTTCAGAAGAAGCTAAAAATCTCTTCAAATATGGTTATCTTTTAACCAAGACCTTAAATGATGAGGAAGAGAAAGAACGTTTTAAACTTTTCTTTTTTGATAACTTGAACCCAGACCCAGAACATGAGGTGCTGTTCCTTATGGTCAGAAAACACTATGATTTTTATTCAAAAGATTTGGACGGAAGCTTCACAGATAACTTTAGTCAATGGAATATCTATTTAGGAAGTGTTCCAAGAGCAAACATGAATCTCAGTGACATTGATTCTTTTGTGTCATTTATTGACAACTCTAAAAAAGAACTTATCAAAGAGTTCTATACTAGAAAAGAGCATTGCTTTCATTTAGATATAGAAATGGATGAAAAAAATACAGTTCTTTCTATGAAGGATTTGCTCGAATTGCACATTGATTACATTACAGGACGTTTGAAGCGCGTGCCTACTCCACCAAGGAAACCTCTAAGAGGCATCTAAATAAATTAAACACCTAATAAAATTTAGGTGTTTTTTGTTTTTGCGGATTATATAATCATTCATTTATAATATTAGATGTAAAAAATAATTTTACAATATATTATTTTAATTTTAATAACAAAAAAGGAGAATGTAGAAATGAAACCTATTTCTAAGATTTTTATCGTATGTCATGAAAAATCACAATTCCGTGACGGTTACTGGGAACTGATGTCCTCAGAAATCATTCAATGTTTTGATAATCAGGAGGCTGCTGTGGGCTATGCACAGGCATTATCTCCTAGTTTTGCTAAATGTTCTCAATCAGCTATTACTTGGGTTGAGCCGGATGTTTCTGGTATTATGAACAAGCTGACGTTGGTTGAACGTTCTGTGTTGACAGGCGACGCAAATACATTTAAGTAAAAGGGGGATAAAAATAATGAAACAACATGAAACACCAATTGTGCAGCTAGAAAAGAAACCAGAGTACCTATCTAGAGTACGAAAGGATGTCTTGAGAACTTTTGTGGGTTATTTCTTTGAAGAATACTGGGATAACATTGATTTTGAGCCTAACTTTCAACGTGGGTTGGTCTGGTCACAAAAACAAAAAGAAGCTTACATTCTAGCTCTCTTTGAGCACCGGGCAGAACTATCACCTACCTTTGTTCTAGACCAAGATAAAGTCAATGAAACCATGAATTTGAAGAAAATGATTTCTATTGACGGAAAACAACGACTACATGCTGTAAAGGATTTTAGGGATGATAAATTCCCAGTGAAAGGTCTTTATTACAGTCAGTTGAAAGAGAGTGATAAATTCTATCTTCAATCTCTTGATTTTGATATGGTGGTTTATCGTAATCCTGATGTTTCTAAAACATTGGATTATAAAACTCAGTTAGAAATCTTCTTAGCTATTAATAGCTGGGGAGTTCCACAAGCTGAAGAACATATCAAGAAACTTGAAGAAGAATACTCTAAATTATCACAGCGATAATTAAAAACACCCTTTGTTAGGGTGCTTTTTTATTTTGTTTAATTTTCTTTCTCAACTAAGAACCCCTTATCAATAACATGCTCCATCAAAGGCCCATAAGGAACTTTTAGAGCATCCATAACGTAGTGAAGAACATAGTTGGTGGAAATATTTTTTAGTTCTGTCTGCCTAAACTTTGCAGCTCCCTCTATCGTTTCAATTAACAATTTTTCTGGCATTAATAAGTCTTTGGCAAATTGTTCAGCAAACTTGTCGTCAATGCCCCAAAAGATTTCTCTGTATTTGGGTTTTATATCTGATAAATCTCTGTTTTTGATTAGGGAGTGGCCGATACCTTTCGCTTGGTTAAATCGTCTTACTTCTCTTTCTTGCGTGCTATTCCCAAAGAGAATTGTTTTGTCTTCATCTTCAAAGATTTCAGGAACATCAATAATCAACCACTTCATCTTGATTTCAAAGACTTCCAAGACTTTATCTACATCAATAGTGAATACACGGTCAGGCAATTCAAGGTTTCCAAAGGCCTCCCTGTATTTTTCCGGAATAGTTTCTAAAAACTTGTCATCATAGATTTCTTTGTACTTTCTAGTCATAATTTAACTCGTAACCCTTTCTTTTATTATTTATTTCTGTATTCTATTATATCATTTTCCCCTAATTGCTGTATAATATTCTTCGTAAAACTTTATTTTACAATTATTATTTTATAAAGGAGTGTCTATTATGACTACTATTTCAAACAACTCAAATTCATCTCGTCTTGTATATCTTCGAGACTTTATTGAAGTACACATGTTGAAAAACTTTCTTGAAGAACTTAAAGAACTGTACCCAGACAATGACATGGATAGCTTTGGCATTATTTGTTTGGATGCAGCACTGTTTGAAAATCGCTTGCGTTTCATTCTTGGTCATGCCGGCATTGATGTTGTTCATGTTCATGGTGATGAAAAATATATTTTTAGCCGTGTTCCTTTCCCTTTGACAAAAGATAAAATGGAAACATTGAAAACTTTGCGGATGGCCTTCAAAGATGCCCTAGTAAACAATCTTCCTAAGTCTGTTGAATTAACACCAGAAGATACAGACAGACTACGGGCTGCAAACACAGGAAAAGAAAGGTTAGATATTTCTAACAACATCTTGGAATCACAAGGATTTGCCACTAGCATTAAACCTTTAAGTTATGCTTTGACAGAAGAATCAACCAATACAACATTTACCATTTCTTATTCGCGACTTGGTGGTATTGGAGTAGAACAAGAATTTCCTGTTCTTCGCACGCGCTTTCTTGACAAAGACAACAAGCCTGAACTAAGTCTTACAAAAATTCAAGATACACTTAATGTCAACAAGAAAATTCGTGAACTTCATGATAAGTGGATTCCTTTTGTAGGAGAAACACTTTTGGCGGAAGAATATCAAGAACTCGTAAAAGACATTAATGCGGAATAAATTTAAAATCCAGAAATATCTCTGGATTTTTTATTTTTACACAAGAGTATAACAAGTACGATAAAGCAGAAGACAAAATGAAGAAAATATTGTATAATAGATACATAAAAACAATACATGATATTTTATTTTACAATGAATAGGAGAACAAAAAAATGACAGATTTTACCCCAAAAATTAAATATTCAGATGAAGCTTCAGAGGTATTCTGGAAACACCGGGATTACCAACGACAAAAAGAAAAAAATAAAAACAAGAATATCGAAAATAGAGAAGAGTTAGGTTATGCCACAATAGACTGGTCTCGTTTTAATGATAAATCTGCTGAGAAAGCTGAGTCATTCTTTAAAGAATATGGAAGCAATTTGACAGATGAAAAGCTTATCTCAATTGAAGAATATAATGCCTTGTTTAAGCGCTCTAAACAATCTACAGTCTTCTTTGACGAAAAATTGATAGATTGGCTAAAATTGAATCCAGAAAACAAAGTCAACGTCCTGTTGGTATATAAAGACTTTGCTATTGTGAAACTTCATTCCAAGCAATACATTGTTCCTTGTGAAATGCTTGTTTTTGTAGAAAAAGAAATATTTGAAACCGAAATAACAGGAAATGAACTGGCTATCATGGGCACTAATCAACTGGCCTTGAAAACCAATTATGCAAATGCTATTGAACAGTTAGAAAAAACAGCAAACTTTGAAGATGCAGCCTTTGAAACTCAATTGGCTGAAATTGAAAATCTAAAAGCTCAGATGGAAGCTAAAATCTCAGCAATGTATGAGATGCAGGCTCAAATGATGTCAGAGCTGCAAGCAAAAATTGAGCGTTATCAACACGAACTACTCGTAATGCGTACAGATTTAACGGCCTTTGAATACCGCCACGGCCTGACTATTGATTTTACTAGAATTACTAGTGGTGAATGTGCGCCTGTAGAACAACCTATCGTGGTTTATCAAAAACTCATCTATTTAGACGAGGATTTACCCCGTTTTGAGAAACTTTATGATGTAGATGCCGGAAGTCTAGAAGTAGCCCTGAAACACTCTCCTGCCCTTTTAGAGCACATTTGCCCAACTAATAAGGGCGTATCTTTCCTAAAAATGAGAAATGCTTCTGGAAAATTTGAGCTGAATAACACAGTCATGAAATTTATTGAAGATACTATGCCAAATCAAATTGGTGTTTTAGTTCGTAATGGAGAAAACACTTGGCTTACTTGGCTTGACAGTGATAAAGTTTCCTTTTCTCAGGACAGCTTTGCTTCGGTTTCATCACAAGAAAAAGAACCATCTGTAAAACTGATTCAATCTCGTTATTATGTCTTTAGTATTATTTTAGGGCTGATTGAACGCGGTGAAATGTTGCAGCTTGACCATGTTCCAATAGATGTCTTCTCTGACCCTAGCATCATTCTTTCCAATGCTGACAGCCAGATTACTGATTCCACATACATTGAGCTGGGAACACTGTTACACACTTTGAATGACTATTCTAAGCCAGATGACCCTATCTTTATCTTGAATTCCTTTACAGACCAAGCTAAATACCATAGCTATTATGGTGGTGGCACAACAGAGCGTGGCCGTGGGGATAATGCCTTAACTAATGACACATCAGTTAAAAGAGGTATGAATAAAATTCGAGGGATTGATTACTTCTCAGACTTTACTTATCGTTTTTATGTCGCCGGTGTAAAGGGTAGAAATTTTGGAAGAGAAGCTAAAATCAGTCCTAGTCTTTATATTGAATCTGATGAGTTTATCAACATTAAATTCCTGACTAGCACTTTGATTGATTACTATATTCACACCAAGAGAATTGGTCACATTTCTAACTCTGGCCGATATGTGAATTATTCTCATATGCTTCCTATTTTGTTTGAGATTAAAAAAGAACTAGAGAAACAAGAAAAAGAAGACCGTCTTTATATTGTTTCTAAAGACTATGACTTGAACTTATTGACCTCTTTCAAGATTGTCCATGATGTTCGTGTGGTTTCTGAATATCAGGCAAAACGCTATTCAAAATGGGTTCAGTCTTTGACAGATGAAGAGAAAACCTATTTTAAGAAACTCCTTATCATCAATGACCTAGAAAAGTATATCCGTCATCCTAAAGCCTATGCGGCCATTAGTGACCCTGTTATTTTGGAAGCTTTTGGTCGTTACAAAAAAGACTGTGAAATCTTTTCTGTCTGCCAATACGCTCAGCCAATGCTTGAAAGAATTAATGGACAAAGAAAAGAATTTGAATACTATGAAGAAAGTTTGTTAAGAAGTTGGGGAAGTTGCCGCATTAAAACCTTTGGCAGCGAAAAGGCGCTTGAAAAAGTCATCTCTAATCCTGATAATATCTATCAAAAAGAATATTACCGAGATAGAAAATCAAAAGTAGACGGCCATGAACCTGAATTTGGAGAACGTAAGTGGAATATCGTAGATTTCTACGATACAGAAAATAATAAACTAAAAGTGAAAGAAGCAAAGGAGATACAAGAAAAAATTAAAGAAGAAAACAATAAAAAGAACACCTAAATTAATAGGTGTTTTTTTAGTTTAGAGATATTGATTATTCAATGGAGTTAATTAACTTTTTATAACGCGCTGCTCGTTTTTTAGCAACCTTACGCGCCTCATCAAAAGAAATAAGAACTTTTCCATCCAAACAAACAGTGCTATAGATTTCTGTTTTGTTGGCTTTATTAAATATCCCCTCAACGTCCAAATATTGTTCAAAAGCCTCTTTAGGTAATGTTCCTGTATAAACTTTTGTAAACTTAGACGTATTGATAAAACCTTTCCTGAAAACTTCATCTTTTAAAGTTTTAATATAACTGGTTTCTACAATGATAACACGAAAACCATGTTCTGAATTAGAATCTTCAAATAATAAAACCTTGAATAACCCATCAGTTGATGCTTCATCAAAATCAAGAAGAACACACCCGTCATTCAAGTATTCCTTGGTTTTATCAGAAACAATCTCAGCAACAGTGCGACCTAAAGTGTCTGCTAACATTACTTTTTTTGAATTTGTTTTTGCCATAATTTTGGCCTCCTTTTAGTTTTAATACAATATTGTAAAATAATAAAGTTTTACATCAAATATTATAATCTAAAAAAATAATTATCAAAAGATATTGCCAACTGGCAATTATTGTGGTATAATGTATTTATAAAAATAAAACAAAAACTTATTTCAAAAAAGGAGAATTAAAAACATGAAATATTTATACCAAAAAGAAATCCTCGCACACTTAGATGAAGTAATGAGTGTTGTTTTGGATGATAAAATCCCTGCTGCAAAAATTTCTAAAGAATCAGGAGTGGCTACATCTGTTATTTCTCGTTTGCGTTCAGGAGAGCGTGACTTTATGAAGATTGAAGTTGGCACTTTGTTGAAATTGGGCGCGTGGGCTTATATCCATAAATACGGTACAGGCCTGAAAGACAAGAAAGGCCAAGATTTGTTTGTAAACAATCGTGTACGATATGACAATGATTCTACATTTATTTCTAATATGGCCTATATTAGTCGCCGGTCAGATTATGATAAAGATGATAAGGATGTTAAAGACATTGATGCCGAGTTCTTACTTGTTATCCCTAGTGAAGTGTTTGGTGATAAATATTTACCACTTACAAAAGAATTGGCTGAGACTGCTTTAACATCAGAGATGGGATTTGAAGCATAGGTCTCAAATGTATCATTAATAAAAGAAAGGAAAATTACAATATTATGAGTAAGAAAAAAACTAAAATCAAATCATTAGGCAGGTTGATTGTTACAACTTATCCGGACGAGATGAAGGTTCTGAATCAAGTCTATGATGTTGAAGAACATGAAAAAACTTATAAGATTCTTAAAAAGACATCAGAAAATCAAGCAGATTATGACGTTCCAGCAATGCAAAAACTTTTGAAAAAAGATAAAGTAAAAAATGGCGACACACAACTGAGCGAATTCCCAATGTCTTGGTCATTAAATTATTCTATTTGGTATGAACTGGAAGATTATGAATATGTATTAAATCTTCTTTTTGAAAGGAATTCAAGGACAGTTAAACTTTTGCAAGAAAGAGCTGATAAGGCTAAAGAAACTGCTTCTGAGCTTGAAAAGTTGTTAAAAGAAACACTAGGCGGTGATTAGCATGGATTATAAATTTTCAAGTTTTAAAAAACGAGCATTGAAAGAAAAGGCATTGATGACTTTGCTGCTCTTTGTGGCAAGCTGGGTTATTTATAACTTGGCTATCCTGTCATCCACGTTGTTCTTGATTTCTCATTTCAAGTCTTTCTGGTTTGTCTTGTTTTTCGTGTTTTGCACTGTTGGTTTTGGTCGTAAAAAGAAATACAGTATTAAAGGTAATAGCCATTACAAGGAAAAAGACATGGATGACAAATACTACACTCTAGAAGTATTCTCGTTTGCCTCGGTTTTCTGGCTTATCTACGAATTGTGTCTGATTGGAGTCTCGTTATTTTTAACCATTCATTTTAAGAACGGACTATGGATGGCTTTAGTGTATTTCGCTTCTAAAGAATATCCTGCCTTTAGGTTTTAGTTTGAATTGAATTATAATTTGACTCAGAATTTGAAGTTTGTTATAATAATTTTGTGGTTGCTTAGACCATATAAGAATATTATTCATACTTTGATTTCGGTTGCCTGTAAAGGCAGCCTTTCTTTTTGAGGACGTTATTGGAATTCCTAAACAATAACAAATAAAACTTTCTGGAAATTCTTGCAATGCCAGAAAAACAGTGTTATTCTAGTAAATGAAAAATAAATAAAAAGAAAAGTGAGGAAATTTATCAATTATGATGACAAATTTCGAGATTCGTGAAAGAGCTAGGGAAATCCTGAAAACCAATTCCTTGTGGCTCGCTATTGGCTTGCCACTTCTGGTGTTGAATGGCATCTCTTACTACCATAACTTTGCAAGCGAGGGCGGTTCGTCCTTAGTTTATATTATTTCATTCATTGTTGGCTTCTGGGAAGTCGGTGTGGCCGGATATGTAACAAACATATTGACAGGTAAGGAGAAAGTTGCTGACAACTTTGGAGAGCAAATCAAGGCAATCTTTAAGAATATCAATGGAGAAAATGTCACAACTCATCTGTTGGTATTGATGTTCTTGGTTCTCTGGGCTTTGATTCCTATTGCAGGTGTTATTATCATTCTTATTAAGAGTTATAGTTATAACTTGGCTATCTACCTGACTGCTCGAAAAGAAGCAGGCGGAACAGAAGCTATTACCATGAGTCGTAGAATGATGCACGGCCATAAGTTTGATTGGTTTGTTTTGAACTTCAGCTTTATTGGTTGGTTGCTGCTTTCTGTTGTAACACTTGGCCTTGCAAGCATCTATGTATCACCGTACATTCTGATTGCCAATGCTGTTTTTGCTAATCAATTGATTGACTACTCTAAACGTGAAGTGAAATAGGTTTAAATATAAAAGACTTTGTGGATTACAAGGTCTTTTTATGTTGGTTTTAGATTATAATATTACTTGTAATTTATTTTACAAAATATTATTTCAAATAAAAGAAAGGAGTATTCAATATGAATACAGACAAAAAAATCACAACAAATGGAGGAGTAATGAGTTGTCAACCAGCTCCACAAGGATTTCCTTCTGCTCAATTCCCATTCGCACAAGCACAACCTCAATGTGTGTCACCTCATGTTGTTCCATCTCAACCAGATTTGAGAGCCAACAAGCTTAATAGTCTGGAGGTTACTATGTCCTATTCTGAAAAAGAATTCACTCGTCCATTAAAAAAGATAAATGGAGATGGTGTTGTTGAAGAAAAAACACTAATGGATTATTTCCTAGAAGCAGGAATCAATGACTTTTCATCAATTTATAAGGTAAGTTTGTTAGAAATCCTAAAAGTTGATGCAGCTTTAATGAGAGATGGTTACTATCCATTTTTTATTAATTGTTACAACAATAACTCTGAAAACTCTTTTGAAGAAGTTCGAGTTGTTCATGAGTTTTGTAAATATCAATCTGCTCTTGTTCAAAAATATGAGACAAATGAAGTTGCAAAAGTTTTGAGTGAGCGATTGGAAGAACTTTTTCTAGGTGATGATGCTTCAGGTTTGAATAGCCTAACTATGAAGAAGAAAAATGGCCTTGTTTTCTGGATGAGCAACTTTGTTCCTAAAGTTCATGAAAATAAGTTTTTGAGCAAACTGTTTGAATTTGATAAGACTGTGTCAGATTACGTCAATGTTGACTCTACAGAAAATTGCGAAGACACATTCGACTACTTCGAACATGTCATTGAAGTGTCTGATTGTGTTGTAAGGCTTGTTTTCTTGTCAGAAACAAACCTTGTGATTTCTTTAGAGAAATCTGGTGAAGTTCTTTCAAAATACTATCTTGAAATTCAAGACTATGAAATTCTTGTAAAACGAGAAAGACCGGGAGAGTAAAAAGTTATGGAACAAAAAATTATTCCGTTTTATTCTCAATTGAAGAATGGATATGAAGTTTTTTCAAACTTCGCACGCGCCGAATTCACACACAAAGGAATCAATTTCTACTCAGTAGAACAATTCTTTATGTGGAATAAGGCAAAGCTCTTTAAAGACGAGAAAATCGCTGACAAAATTCTTGTAGAGGAAAATCCTCTGTACATTAAGCAGCTTGGCCGAAAAGTTTTTGCTTTCGATAAGAAAGTCTGGGATGAACATTTCTATAGCATCCTGAAAAACGGGATGTACCTGAAATTCTCTCAAAACCCAGAGCTAAAAGAAAAACTATTATCTACTGGTGATGCAATTTTGGCCGAAGCCAATCCATACGATAAATTCTATGGAATTGGACTTAATGCGAATATTGCACCACAGGCAGTACAAGATGTGAATAGTTGGAAAGGAGAAAATATTACTGGAAAAGCCTTGATGGAAGTTCGGGAATATATCCGCTCCAAATCGTGATTTTAAGTATAAATTATTTTAATTTAATTTAAAGCATCTATTTTTATATAGATGCTTTTTGTCTTATAATAATTGATGTAAATTATTTTACAAATTATTTTAATTACAATAAGGAGAAAGTGATATGAAAATTATCAATCCAGAATTCGAGATTGCGAAAGTTATCTCTAAAGAAACAGAAAACTTGTTTAACAAAGGATATGTCTTGACGCGTTTTGAACATGGAGGTTTGAATGGTAACTATCGTGTTTTGCTTTTTGACAACGGTAATCAATATGAAGATTTAAAAGCTATTTTAATCAGAAATGGATGGCTAGATGAGGTTTATCGACATGAAATTCATGAATCATTATTTATGGAAAAGTTATCGTTTGTCACTGTGTCTTCAGGAGTGATTTCTCGTGAAGATGCTCAAACTATGTTTTTGGAAAGAATCTTTGAAGAAACCCAGTCTAAAGAAAAACTTCTTGATAAAGTTGTTTTCAATAAAAAATTCTTCATTTCTTATGAGGAAGCAATAGACATTATCGAAAAACGCTCAAAACGTAATGTAAATCGGCTATGTGAAACAACTGAACCACATAAGTTCGTAGTTCCAAGGCTCAAAAAAGTCGAAGGCTTTAAGCGAAAACGTGACATTGTTGTGACAAGAAGCCGATTTTGTTATCATCTTTTCGATAAAAATGGTAAATCTAAAGTCATAGATTTTAGAACCCGACGAAAACGTATTTAACTATAAAACACCTATTTTGGGTGTTTTTTTGTTTTATAATATATTTTGTAAATTATTAATTTTACAATTATTGTTTTTAAAATTCACTAAAAGAAAGGATGGTGTAATATATGATTGATTACATCAAAGACCTTCAAGAAAGGAGGGCCAAACTATTAAACAAAAAAGAATTAGCTGAACAAGAATTACAAGCTTTTCAAGAAACTACACAAGTGGTTGAAAAACTCGAAATTCTATCACTAATTCAACGAGCGATTGTCATTTTTGAGACAGCAATCAGTTATTGTGAATGTGTGCCGTCTACTACAGACCCACAGAAGCAATACGCTTATGTTCAAAAAGCACTAAAGTCACTTATGGACAATTTTCCTGAGTTAAATTCAGATTCAAAGCTTAAACATATGGGTTTAAGAAAAAAAGAGTTACTGGATTTAAAACAAGGAAATGTTCAATTCGAAACTTTGTATAAAGCAAGAAAAGATGTACAAAGTTTTATCTATGATTTGGTTACAGTTAAATAAAAACAAATGGAAAATAACTGTAACTTTTGGCCCTTTAATCTAGGAGGTAAAAAATGGCTAATACTAAAAAAATTGATGTTGCACTTGCTTCTAAAATGGCGCAAGTTGAGTTTGATTATGTAGAGGATAAAGCATCTGCTTTCCTGATGTTTAATGATATGTTGGAATTATTCCGCAATGTTCATCCAGATGGCTCTTTAGAGCAAGGTCAGATGTATCTTGTTGGAGATAGTTTCGTTGCTACCACAAGTGTCAAAGTTGGCGAAACCTATTTGGCTAAAGATATTGTCGGAGTTGCATCTCCAGATGATATGAAAGCCAAAGTAGAGACAACTCCAATGCTTGCTCTACGCCGTTCACGCGCTGCTGCGCTCATTGCTGCTGGATTTGGTTTACCATTTGAAATTCGTGAAGCTAAAAAAGCTGAATACGAAAAAGAACATGGAATGGTAAAAGAGAAACAACCAGAAGTGCAAGAAGAAACTGACAGCGCCGAAAAGTCAAATGTTGTTGAATTGCCAAAAGCAGCTGAGGAAACCAAGGAAGTTCCTGTTGAAGAACAACCAGAAGAAAAGCCAAAAAAACGGCGTGGTCGTCCTCGTAAACAGCAAGCACCTGTAGAGCAAGAAAAACCTGAAGAAGTTGTAGAAACTGCTGAAAAAGTAGAAGAACAACCAACTGAGGTTGAAGCTGTTGAAGCTGAAATAGAAGTTCAGGCGGAAGAAAAAACTGATGATGTTGCTTTAGACGCTTCATCTGAGGAGGTTTCTTTGTTTGATGTTAAAGAAGACAAAGAAGAAGCTGCCGAAGAACAAACTGCTGTTACTGAAACAAATGAGGCTCAAGAAGACATTGAGGTTGAATATGTTCAATCTAATGGAGAAGAAAACCCTGTTATTGATGAATCATCTGATTTGTTGACAAACATGGATGCCGGTCAATCTGAAGCAGTACAAATTGATTTCATTGAAGAAAACAACGAAGATGTTCCTGTATCTGAAGTAAAATCAATCTTGCCTGAACAACCAGAATCACTAGAGTTATTGCCTGAAAAATCGCCAAAAGAAATTATGGCGGAAGTGGGTAAAGCTTTGCCTGAATATGTAGATGTTAGCATCTCATATGAAGTTGCGAAAGCTAAAGTTTCTGCGGTAGTCCGCCGGCCATCAACTGATGTGACATATGGTCAAATGCTGGCAACACTAAAAGCTGTCAAAGATGGAAGCGAAAGTGAATTCGCTAATAATTTTACTTGTGTAATTCGCTGGTTGTTAAATCAAGCTTACGCTGGTCAACAAAATTATACGGTTCGAAAGTCTGATATTGACGCTGCATTGCAGTTGTATACAAATAACATTGAGTTGTTCGACGAACTGTTTGTGAAATACAAGGCCGAAGCACAATAATAATAAAACAAAAGTCATTCGTTTTGAATGGCTTTTTTGTTTATAATAAAAGATGTAAATTAATTTTTTACAATATTATTATTTAAAAAAAGGAGAATAAAATATGATTTGTGTAAATTTTGAGAAAGATGTTTTGTGGCAGGTATTGACTATTCAAGTAGATGAACTGGTTGATAAATTTTTTTCTTTGAAAAATGATGGTGAAAAACTTTTCTTTGCAGATGAAAATCACAATGTAGTTGTTTTGACTAAAGATGAACTTTATATCCAAGTCTTTGAAAGATTCAAAGATGATGAAAGGTATAAAACAAAAGATACCTTTGAGGGTGTTTTCCGTGATTCCTATAACGGGATAGATAAACCTGACAATATCTTTAACGTTGTCTACAGTAATTTGGTTAGGACTATTCGCATGAAAGCGAATCCAGATATTTTGGATAAAGAATATCGGCAAAAAATGCTAGAACTAACAGCAAGCTCAATGTCTACAGAAATAATTGTAGAAAAGGTTAAAGATTTAACTGACTCCTATGAGCAAAAACAGAAAGTTTCTGACAGTTTAAAGAAAGTCTATGACATATTGATTTTCTGTGGAAATGGTATTGCTGGTGGTCAAGGTCATCTGTCTAACAAATATAAGGATATTTATATTTGGCTAAAAGATGTGATTTTGCTGAGTTATCAGTTGAATAATTTAGCTGATGTTGAGGATGGGAGTTATGCTCAATTCAAAATCGCCAATATAGAAAATTGGATTCCAAAGACTTTTTCTTGTTTGCATCCAATTCAATTTACTGAAAACATCAGGGCATCTTTGGTCTTAGTTGTCAATAATGTCTTGTTTGTTCCTTGTAAGGATTATTTGAAGGATATGGAAGGGAGATTTTTAGAGCCTTCTCGACAGGATGAACATTATGAATTGTTTCGTAATTTATTTTCTGGAAAAATTAAGAAAAACTGGTTCTCGGAAGATTTTGTTTTCCAAGATTTAGAGGATGCCACATCTTTCTATAGAGCAGTATATGACAAATTAATTTAATGTGTTTTGTTTCATTTTATTTTTTAAGAGAGTTATTACTATGCTAACTCTCTTTTTTATTTTTGCTATATAATATTTGATGTAAATTATTTTTACAATATTATTTTATTTTTAGGAGGTCATATGTTATGACAAAAACAAATGTAAAGATGGAGCAATTCATTGCTAACCTCATGCGTAACTTTATTGGAGTTTCTTCTAGTGAAGAATTTCAAGAAGTTGGAGCTGGAAAGGCGCGTGTTCTAGAGGATAATACTCTTGAATTTCTGATGGCTGAATATAAAGATATTCAAATTATTCAAAGTATTCTGTTTTCAGATTTTATGGGTTATCTTCAGCAAGCAACACCAAACTTTGAAAAACAGTTTGAAAAAGTAAGTGCTGCTTTTATTGGTGAATTGAATTATGGAACTCCCACTTTTGAATTTTTACATGATGTTTATTATTATATGTTTCAGTTCTTAGGAGATACATTTTCATCCATCTCTGAACAAGATGCTCTTGAAACTATAAATAGAAAAATTGTTGAATTTCTAACAAACAATCCTGATGAAAGAATTGGTGGTGTTGAGTCTCTTTATGAAAAATATCATGAGAAGTTAGATGATTTATACTCAGAATATCAGGCGATGTCTTCTGACT